>JBKKAI010000559.1:0-3730 GCA_046714815.1 Terriglobia bacterium
TGCAGCCCGTCCTGTTTCCACGCGCGGCATTGGCCTGCGCGTAAGCAAGCTGCCGCGCGTAAAAGCGAGGGCAAGCCACCGCACTCCAAAACCGGAGCCGTCAAGATTCACGTGATCTCGGCCGACGAGTTAGCCAGGACGTACGGCATTGATTCGGGCTCCGTGCGGAAGGCGCTCTGGCGGCACGAGCGCCGTGGCCTGGTCGAGCGGGTGACGCACAAGATTTGCGTGATTCTGCGGCGCCGCCTTCTCCCCGGACGGCACAACGCTGTTCGTCAACCATTCAGTCGCCATTCGTAATTGACCATTCATCATTCCTCATTCCTCATTCATAATTGCGCGCATGCCCTCCCGGCTGGAAACGAAGGTGGACCCGCGGTCGCCCGAGTTCGAGAAGAACAGCCGGCGAATGGCCGGCCGCCTCACCGAAATCAAGAACGAAGAGGAGGGCATCCGCCAGGGCGGCGGCGCGCGGGCCATCGAGGCGCAGCACAAGAAGGGCCGGCTGACGGCGCGTGAGCGCATCGCGCGGCTGGCCGACCGCGATTCGCCGTTCCTCGAGCTGGGCCTTTACGCGGCGCACGAGATGTACCAGGAGTGGGGCGGCGCGCCGGCGGCCGGCGTCATCACCGGCCTGGCGCGCATCGAAGGGCGCCTGGCGATGGTCATCGCCAACGACGCCACGGTGAAGGCCGGGTCGTTCTTCCCCATGACCGCGAAGAAGGTCCTGCGCGCGCAGAACATCGCCATCGAGAACCACATCCCCACCATCTACCTGGTGGATTCGGCCGGCGTCTTCCTGCCGCTGCAGGAGGACGTGTTCCCGGACACCGATGACTTCGGCCGCGTCTTCCGCAACAACGCGGTGATGTCGGCGATGGGCATCCCGCAGATCACCGCCATCATGGGCATGTGCGTAGCCGGCGGCGCCTACCTGCCGGTGATGTGCGACCACATCCTGATGACCGACGGCAGCGGGCTGTTTCTGGCGGGGCCGGCGCTGGTGCAGGCGGCCATCGGGCAGAAGGTGCCGGCCGAAGAGCTGGGCGGCGCGAAAATGCACGCCAGCATCAGCGGCACCGTGGACTTCCGCGAGCCCGACGACGACGCCTGCCTTCGGCGCCTGCGCGCGCTGGTGGACAAGATGGGCCGCCGGCCGCGGGCGCCTTTCGACCACCGGGATCCGGAGCCGCCCGCCTATCCCACCGATGAAGTTTACGGCGTCTTTTCCGACGAGCCGGCCCGCACCTACGACATGCGCGAGGTCATCGCGCGCCTGGTGGACGGCAGCCGCTGGGAAGAATACCGCGCCGAGTACGGGCAGACCGTGCTGTGCGGCTACGCGCGCATCGGCGGCTGGGCGGTGGGCATCGTCGCCAACCAGAAGAAGCACATCCACACCACCGATCCCAGGAGCAACGAGAAGCGCATTGAGTTCGGCGGCGTCATCTATACCGAGTCGGCCGAGAAGGCGGCGCGCTTCATCCTCGACTGCAACCAGAACCTGGTGCCGCTGGTGTTCCTGCACGACGTGAACGGCTTCATGGTCGGCAAGGACGCCGAGTGGAGCGGCATCATCCGCGCCGGCGCGAAAATGGTGAACGCCGTCTCCAACAGCGTGGTGCCGAAGATCGCCGTGATCTGCGGCGGCAGCTTCGGCGCCGGCCATTACGCGATGTGCGGCAAAGCCTACGACCCGCGCTTCCTGTTCGCCTGGCCCACGGCGCGCTACGCGGTGATGGGCGGCGACCAGGCCGCCGCCACGCTGGTGGACATCAAGATCAAGCAACTCGAGCGCGAGGGGCGCCGCCTCAGCGACGGCCAGAAGCGCGAGCTGCACGAATCGGTGCGCTCCACCTACGAGCAGCAGACCGATCCGCGCTATGCCGCGGCCCGCCTTTGGGTGGACGCCATCATTGACCCGGCCCAGACGCGCGACTGGCTGATCTGGGCGCTGGAGGCCGCCGCGCTCAACCCGCACGTGCGCGAGTTCAAGACCGGGGTGCTGCAAACGTGATGTAGCACAGGCATTCCTGCCTGTGCGCGGTGCGCGCCGCTCGCTCATGGAACACGCCAAAATCATCGAGTGCCCGCGCGACGCCTGGCAGGGGCTGTCGCAGGTGGTCCCCACCGGCGTGAAGGTGGACTACCTGCGGCGCCTGGCCGCGGCCGGCTTCCGCCACATTGACGCGGTCAGCTTCGTCTCTCCCAAGCATGTTCCCTCGATGGCCGACAGCGAGCAGGTGATGCGGGCGCTCGAACCGGAGAAAATCGGCGGCACGGAGATCATCGGCATCGTCGTCAACGAGAAGGGACTGGAGCGCGCGCTGGCCGCCCCGGGCGTCACGACCATTGGATATCCATACTCCATCTCCGCGTACTTCCGCCGCGCCAACGCCAACATGTCGCTGGCCGAATCGCGCGCGCTGGTCGAAAAGCTGCAGCAGGCCACGCGCCAGGCCGGCCGCGGGCTGGTGGTATACATCTCGATGGCTTTCGGCAACCCGTACAACGAGCCCTGGGGTCTCGAAATCATTGAAGACGCGCTGGTCTGGCTGAAGGACATCGGCGTGCGCGAGGTTTCGCTGGCCGACACGGTGGGCGCCGCGCAGCCCGACCAGGTGGGCAGCCTCTACAGCGTCGTCAAGGACTGCGTCGCCGGAATCGAGATGGGCGTGCACCTGCACAGCCGCCGCCAGGGAGCGGCCGAGAAAGTGCTGGCGGCGTACGAGGCGGGCTGCCGCCGCTTCGACAGCGCGCTCACCGGCCTGGGCGGCTGCCCGTTTGCCGGCGATGATCTGGTCGGCAACATCCCCACGGAAATCGTGGTCGAGACGCTGGCGGCGCGGGGCGTCTCCACCGGCATCGAGCCGCCGCAACTGGCCGAGGCGCTGGAGATGACGCAGCAGCTCCGCGGCCGCTACGCGCATTAGCTTCCAACCATGCCGTTCACAACTTTGCAACTCGAGTTCGAAGGCGACCTGGCCCTCATCACGCTCGACCGGCCGGAGAAGCGCAACGCCATTTCCGGGGAAATGATCGCGGACCTGGTGCGCGCGCTCGACGAGGCGGCGGCGAGTTCGGCGCGCGTGGCGATCCTCACCGGCCGCGGCAAAGCGTTCTGCTCCGGCATGGACCTCGAGGCGCTCAAGGCCATCTCGTCACAGTCGCCCGGCGAGAACCTGGAGGATTCACGGAAGATGGCGCGGATGTTCCAGGCCGTGTACGAGTTTCCGAGGCCGCTGGTCGCCGCGGTAAACGGCGCGGCCATCGCCGGCGGCTGCGGCATCGCCACGTTGTGCGACTTCACCTTGGCGGCGCCGGAAGCCACGTTCGGCTACAGCGAAGTCCGCATCGGCTTCATCCCGGCGGTGGTCTCGGTGTTCCTGGTGCGTCAGGTGGGAGAGAAGCGCGCGCGCGAACTGCTGCTCAGCGGGCGCATCTTCGACGCCCAAGAGGCGCTGCGGCTGGGCCTGGTGACCGAAGTTGTGCCGGCGGACAGGCTGGTGGAGCGCGCGCGCGGGCTGGCCGCGACGCTGGCCGCCTCCAGCCCCACCAGCCTGGAGCGCACCAAGCGCCTTCTGCGCTCGTATGGCGGCGAGGAGATCGCGCGCGACCTGGAGCGCGCCATCGCCGAAAACGCCGCCATCCGCGCCACGCCCGATTTCCGCGAGGGCCTCAGCGCCTTCCTCGAAAAGCGCACGCCGCGGTGGCGCTCGTAGCACAGGCT
>JBKKAI010000560.1:0-3453 GCA_046714815.1 Terriglobia bacterium
CTGGCGCTGGGAATCGGCGCTTTGCCACAGGCGGCGGCGCAGGCGCCGGGCGATTACGACAGCCCGCGCTCGCACCTGCCCTACTTCATTGCGCCTTACGCGCCGCGCCATTTGCCCGCCCCGGTCGTCGCCAACATGCCGAGGATTGACCAACACATCCGCGACGGAAAACTGATGCTGTCGCTCAACGACGCCATCGCGCTGGCGCTCGAAAACAACCTGGACCTGGCGATCGCCCGCTATAACCTGGCGATCGCCGACACCGACATCCTGCGGGCCAGCGCCGGCAGCTCGGTGCGCGGCGTGGCCACCGGGTTGGTCCAGGGAACCCCCGGCGGCGGGATCGGCGGGTTCGGCGCGGGCGCGCCGGGCGCGGGCGCCGGCGGCACCTCGGGAGGCGCCGGTGGCGCGGGCACGGGCGCCTCCGGCCTGATTCAGTCCACGCTCGGAACCGGAGCGCCGGTTTCCTCCTACGACCCGGTGCTGAGCGCCGGCCTCAACATCAACAAGGCCGCCTTCGCACAGTCGAACACTGTCGTCACCGGCGTGCCCGCTTTCGAGCAACGCCTGGCGTCGGCCAACTTCACCTACTCGCAGGCCTTCGGCACCGGCACCAGCCTGCTGGTGGACTTCGACAATTCGCGCTCCGCGAACAACAGCCGCTTCAGCATTCTGGTTCCAGAACTTCGCTCCAGCTTCCGCCTGGTGTTGCGCCAGCGCCTGCTTTCCGGCTTCGGACTGGCATCGAACCAGCGGTACATCCGCATTGCCCGCAACAACCGCGAGATTTCCGACGTGGCGTTTCGGAACCAGGTGATCGCCACCGTTTCGCAAATCCAGAATATCTACTGGGACCTGGTGAACGCGCACGAAGACGTCCGCGTCCGCGAGCGCTCGCTGGCTCTGGCGGAGAAGACGGTGTCAGACAGCCGCGAGCAGGTGCGCATCGGGGCGCTGGCGCCCATTGAAGTGGTACGGGCGGAAAGCGAAGTGGCCCAGCGCAACCAGGAGTTGATCCTGGCGCAAACGCAGCTCCAGCTTCAGCAACTGCTCATGAAAAACGCGATCACGCGGAACCTGGGTGACCCCGTGTTGGCCGCTGCGCCCGTGGTGCCCACCGATACTGTGGCTTTGCCGGCCAGCGAGCCGGTGGTCCCCACCCAGGACCTGATCGCCGACGCCACCGCCCACCGCCCCGAAATCGTGCAAGCGCGCATGGACCTGAACAACCGCGAGATCACCCGGAAGGCCGCCGCCAATGCGCTGCTGCCCACGGTGGACCTGGTGAGCTGGTACGGCGCGTCGGGCTTGGCCGGCGAGCAGAACCCGAATAACGCCACGCTGCAGCCCGGCGCGGTCCGTCCCTCCGGCTTCGGCAACGCCTTCTCCCGGCTGTTCTCCAATGATTTCCCCGACTACGCGGTGGGCGTGCAAATCAATATCCCGATTCGGAATCGGAGCGCGCAGGCCGACCAAGTCCGCTCCGAGCTGGAGTACCGCCAGGCGCAGATGCGCTTCCAGCAGCTTCAGAACCAGATCGGCATCGAAGTGCGGAATGCACAGTTCGCGCTGCAACAGAACCGTGCCCGCGTGGACGCGGCCGGCAAGGCGCGCGACCTGGCGCGGCACACCTTCGAAATCGAGCAGAAGAAATACGGCCTGGGCGCCTCGACCAGCAATGCCGTGCTTCAAACCCAGCGTGACTCGACACAAGCCGAGTCCATCCTGGTTTCGGCGATGTCCACCTACGCAAAATCCCGCGTGGAGCTGGACCGGGCCACAGGGTTCACCCTGCAGAGCAACGGCATCGAGATTGCCGAAGCGGAGCGCGGCAAAGTGGAAAAGTTGCCGAGCGTGCCCGGATTGACCGCGCGGCCCGATCTGCCGCACTCTGGACAAGGCCCCCCGCGTTCGAGATAACGTTACGGAAGAAACGGTCCTTGAACCCCGCCGTTTCGAAATTTCATGGCCACTGCGGATGCTTCCGTCCCTCGCGTCCTGATCGCCGACGACCAGCCTGACGTCCGCGAAGCGCTGCGCCTGCTAATCAAGGGCGAGGGGTGGCGGATGGAGGCAGCCGTCAGCCCGTCCGCGGTGCTCGAAACGGTTGAGCGGCAGGAATTCGACGTCGTGCTGATGGACATGAATTATGCCCGCGACACCACCTCCGGACAGGAAGGCCTGGACCTGCTTTCGCGCATTTACACCCTGGACGACACTCTTCCCGTGGTGGTGATGACGGCCTGGGCCAGCGTCGAGTTGGCGGTGGAGGCGGTGCGCATGGGCGCGCGTGACTTCGTCCAGAAGCCCTGGGAGAATCAGCGGCTGTTGAGCATTCTGCGGACGCAGGTGCAGTTGTGCCGCGCGCTGCGCCAGGGGCAGCGGCTGGAAGCGGAGAACCGGCTGCTGCGGGCCGGGGACCGCCCCAACTTCATCGCCCAATCGGCCGCGATGCAGCCGCTCCTGCAGCTCATCGCGCGCGTGGGGCCGTCGGAGGCCAACGTTCTGATTACCGGCGAGCACGGCGCCGGAAAAGAGGTGGTGGCGCGGACGTTGCACACTTTGTCCCCTCGCGCGGCCGCGCCCATGGTGACGGTGAACACCGGCGGGTTGCCGGAGGGCGTGTTCGAGAGCGAGTTATTCGGCCATGTCCGGGGTGCATTCACCGATGCCCGCGCCGACCGCGTCGGCCGGTTTGAAATGGCCCACGGCGGCACGCTTTTTCTCGATGAGATCGCCAACGAGCCGCTCGGCCAGCAGGCCAAGCTGCTGCGGGTGCTGGAAACCGGCGAGCTGCAGCGGGTGGGGTCGTCGAAAACGCAACGCGCCGATGTCCGTGTGATTTCGGCGACAAATGCCACGCTGCGCGAAGAGGTCGCCGCCGGGCGTTTCCGGGAAGACCTTCTGTTTCGCCTGAACACGGTTGAGATTCAGATCCCGCCCCTGCGCGACCGCCACGACGACATTCCCCTGCTGGCGATGCATTTCCTGGGAAAGTACGCGCGGCGCTACCGCAAGCCGCTGAGCGGATTCGACCCGGCCGCCACGCAGGCGTTGCTAGACCATTCCTGGCCGGGGAACGTCCGCGAGTTGGACCACGCCATCGAGCGGGCCGTGTTGATGGCCCAGAGCGACGCCGTCCGCGCCGGCGACCTCGGGCTGCGCGCGCGCGAGGGATCGCCGCGGCTGGAGGACATGAGCCTGGAGGATGTCGAGGTTTTCCTCATCCGCAAAACGCTGGCGCGCTATAGTGGCAACATCAGCCAGGCGGCCGAAGCCCTGGGACTCAGCCGCAGCGCGCTGTACCGCCGCCTCCAGAAGTATAGACTCTGATCCCGCCCGCCGGCCCACCCGGCGCGAACGCGCCGGGGCGCGGGCACTCCCCCGCGCGAACCCCCGCGCGGCACGGCCCCCTGCGCGCACCCCGGCGCCCCCCCCACCGGTCCCCCGGAA
>JBKKAI010000561.1:0-2521 GCA_046714815.1 Terriglobia bacterium
GTGGGCTCGGAGATGTTTATAAGAGACTGGGCCGGGCGTGAGCCAGTAACTGTGTGGACGTTTCCCAGGTAAATAAAAACGCAGCCGGTAGGCGCCGCGGGGCGCGTCGGCGCGCCACTCGCGAATCGCGAAGGGCCCGAGTGCCGAACGGCCGCGCCCGACCGGCGCGAGGTCAAACTGTTCCGGCTGCGGGCCGGATTTTGGGAAGGGCTTGACCTTCAGGTCCAGCCGCGATCCCTGCTTCACGCGCAGCGGCGCCGCGTCGTCGAGAAAGCCGCGGGCCGCGGCGAAGTTCTGCGTGGCCCGGATTTCGCCGCCGGCTATCGCGATCCCCACGCCCATGTGCGTGTATTCGCCCCGCAGAAGGTTGGCGCGATGTCCGGCGCTGCCCATCCAGCTCTGGGTGATCTGCCCGGCAAGTGTCTCCGCCACTACCCGGAAATAGCCGGAACCCATCCACAGGTTCTCGCCGGTGATGCCGACCAGGCGGCGATGCGCCAGCGAGATACGGTCCTCGGCGGATTCGCCCTCCGGATTCACGTGGCCGAAGAAGCGCCGCAGCAGCATGCCGGCGCTGTGATTCCGCGCCGTGCGGCGCAGCGTCGCGTCGGATTCGAGCGCCGGCAGGTTCTCACGGCGGCGCGTTTCATTGGTGAGTTCGAAGACGCGGCGCTCGGTATCTTCCAGGTCTTCGGTCAGCGGCAGGGGCGCCTGCGCGGCCAAGCCTGCGATCCAAGCGCGGCGCGTCATCATCGGCGGCCCAGCCAATCGAGGACGAACTGCGACCAGCTTTCGAACTTTTCGCGCTGGGCGGTAAGCTCGGCCAGCGGCGCGAATCCGGCGCGCAGCAGCTGGCCCTCGCGGCGGCGCAGCTCGGGCTCGGGTAGCAGCCATTCATGCACCACGCCGAAGTGCACCCGGCCCACCGGCGTCGAATCGTCGTTGATCAGGCCGGTGATCCGCTGCATGGCCGCGCCCGCCGGCAGCTCTACCTCTTCCTCCACCTCGCGGCGCATGCCGGCGTCATATGTGGATTCGAACAGCGACACGTCATCG
This sequence comes from Terriglobia bacterium, assembly GCA_046714815.1. Lineage (GTDB taxonomy): Bacteria > Acidobacteriota > Terriglobia > JAJPHL01 > JAPKYU01 > JBKKAI01. The sequence continues at coordinate 1,057 of JBKKAI010000561.1, forward strand.
GCGGCGATGTGGCCGCCCACGCCCACCGAGTGCAGCTCGTGCAGGCGCGCCTCGGAGCCGCGCCTCCCGCGCACGTAGCGAAACACCTGGCCGCCGCTGCGGAAAACGACGTAAGGGATAAGCTGCTTGAACGACGGATCGTCTTCGGCCGGCCCGCGCTCCCGCACCGCCAGGTTGCCGAGAATCGCCGGCAGGTAGCGTTCCGTTTCCGCACAGAAGCCCTGGAAGCGGCCGAGGCGGTCCAGCAGGCCTGCGGGAAATCCAAGGATGCGTTCGATGCTGGCCATCGCTCCGCCTGCGAGTCTACCGCAACCGCGGCAAGTGTGAGAGAATCCGGGCACGGGCAAGAATGCCTGTGATACCCATGAGCTGGAAAGTAGGCATGTACAACGGCGCGATGCGGCTGCCGTTCACCGACCCGGCCGTGCTCGACCTGGCCAAACGCATCGGGCTCGACGGCGTCGAGTTGCACATGGGCTTGCCCAAGGAAAACCTGCCGATGCGCCGGCCCGAGGTGCGCCGCCTCTTCAAGGAGGCGTCGGAGCGGCTGGGAATCGCGGTGCCCTCGCTGTGCATCGGCGCGATGAACACCGTGCCGCTCAAGAGCGAGCCGAAAACCGGCGTCTGGCTGATGGACACCATCGAGGCCTGCGGCGACTTCGGCGCGAAGAACATCCTGGTGCCCTTCTTCGGCAAGGGCGAGCTGAAGATGGATGTGCCCGAGGAGATCGCGCGGGTCGTCGAGGTGATGAAAGAGGCCGGGCCGCGCGCGGCCGCCGCCGGCGTCACGCTGGGCCTGGAAAACACGCTCAGCGCGGACGACAACCTGCTGCTGCTCGAAAAAATCAGCTCCCCGGGCGTGCTCGTCTATTACGACATCGGCAACTCCTTCACGCGCGGGCGCGACGTGCCGGCCGAAATCCGCAAGCTGGGCGCGCGGCGCATCTGCCAGTTCCACATCAAGGACAATCCCTCCCTGCTGGGACAGGGGAAGATGGACCTGGCGGCGGTGGCCGCCGCCATCCGCGAGATCGAGTACCGCGGCTGGCTGGTCCTGGAAACCACCAGCCCTTCGGGAAACGTCGAGCAGGACACCCGCGCCAACCTGGCCTACCTGAAAAAGGTCTTTGGGATTTGAGGAAATCGGGGCGCAGAAAGTTTCTAAGCGGGCTTCCGCTGGTGGCCGGGGCCCCGGCCCTTATGGGCGCTCCGGCGGTGTTGGGCGCGGCGCCGCGCGCCGCAGACCTGAAGGCGCAGCTCGACGCCATCCCGCTGTTCGATACCCACGAGCACATCCTGCCGGAATCGGAGCGCGTGCGGACGCCGGTGGATTTTTTCACGCTGGTTTCCCACTACACCTCGAACGACCTGGTTTCGGCGGGACTGGCGCCGGCGGCGGCCCGCGGGCTCGCCGACACGGCGCGCCCGCTGGCCGAGCGCTGGCGGGTGTTCGCGCCCTATTGGG
>JBKKAI010000562.1:0-3753 GCA_046714815.1 Terriglobia bacterium
TTCGCGGACGTGTCCTGGACCCCGCCGGTGCGGTGATTCCCGGCGCGCGTGTCAGCCTTTACGGGCCCCATCAAAGCCTTGCGGGATCTATGCGGGCCGACGGCGAGGGAAGATTCTCGTTTGCATCACTGCCCCCGGGCGACTATGAGCTCGTCGTGGAGTTCCCGGACATGGACCCGGTTAGTCGCGTGGTCTCGTTTCGCGCCGGCCAACCCGGTGCGTTCCGCTCCGGGTCGCCACAGGCGGAGCTCGAAATCGTGTTGCAACTTGGTGGCGTCAACACAACCGTGACGGTAACGCCGGCGCGCGGCGAAGTGCAGGCCGCCTTCGCGCAACCCGTCGCGGTGAACGTGGTGACCCGTGAGGAGATCTCGCGGCGGCCGATGGTGATCCTGCCGCAGGCGCTGCGCGAGGAGGCCGGCATCCAGGTGCAGCAGACCTCGGCGCACCAGGGCGCGGTGCTGGTGCGCGGCCTGACCGGCCAGCAGGTGCTGCACCTGTTCGACGGCGTGCGATTCAACAACTCCACTTTCCGCCCCGGTCCAAACCAGTATCTCGCCTCGATAGATCCGAGCGGGATTGAGCGTGTGGAGGTGGTTCGCGGGCCCGGTTCGGCCCAGTACGGCAGTGACAGCCTGGGTGGCACGGTGAACGTGCTGCCGTTGCGGCCGCCAGTGGCGTCCAACGGCGGCGGCAGCGGCTTGCATGCCACGCTGCGGCCGTACTTCCGCACAGCCGACCTTGCCGGCGGCGCTTCGGCGCAAGTGGGATTGGCCCGCCGCGAGTGGAACGTGGTGCTCAGCGGCGGCGGGCAGCGCGTGCAGGATCTTCGGCCCGGCGGCGGACGTGATTCGCACGCCGCCGTCACCCGCTTCCTCGGCCTTTCGTCTTCGCTGTTCGGCAGCCGCTTGCAGGATACCGGCTTCGCCCAGTTCGGCGGCCAGGCGCGCTTCGGCTGGAAGCCCGCAGCGGACCAGCACATGACGCTGGCCTTCCACCGCGGCGAGCAGCACGGCGCCCGCCGCTACGACCAGCTCGACGGCGGAAACGGAAACCTGTTGAACGTTTTCGACCCGCAGGCGCTCAGCCTCTTCTATGCCCGCTACGAGAAGCAGGCGCTCGGATGGGTGGACAGCTTCTCGACAACCTTTTCCATCAACGACCAGCAGGATGGGCGGCGATTCCAGGGCGGGGCGGGGAATCGGCTGGCGGACATCACGCGCGAATCGAACTCCACACGCGTCTTCGGCTACCAGGCGCAGGCCACTACGCACCTGGGGGCACGCCGCTCGCTGGCCTGGGGCGGGGAAATCTACGACGAGTTTATCGGCTCCAGCGCGGTAGTGAGCAACCCGGCGAGTGGGATCGCTCGCAACGAGCGCGGACGGTATCCCGACGGTACGCGCTATACCAGCTATGGGCTGTACGCCCAGCACGGGATCGAGTTGCTCGGGTCGCGACTGCGGTTGCAGGGAGGCCTGCGCTACAGCGCATTCCACTTCCGCACGTTCGCCGGGCGCAATCCCGTGGCCGCCGCCGGCTGGCCCACGGCGCCCGACTTCAGTGCGTTGCTCGATGATTTTACCTTCAGCGGCGGCGCAGTGCTGCGCGTGAGCGACACGTTCCGTTTGACCGCCTCGCTCGGCCGCGGCTTCCGCGCACCCAACACCACCGACTTCTCATCGGTGGGTCTCACCTCGAACGGCTTCGAGGTCGCGCCCGATGAAGCGCGGCGGCCCGGGGCGCTGATCGGCGACGGCGCCGACGCTCGCGCCGTCTCCACCGGCCGCGCAGCCGGCAGCCTGCGGCCGGAGACGGCAATGAACTATGAGGTCGCGGGGAAATTCCAGTCGCGGCGCGCCGCGGTCTCGCTCGGTGGCTTTTCCTACACGATTTCCGACTTCCTCACCAAGCGCGCTCTGCTGCTCGGGCCCGGCGCCGTGGGCGGCTCGATCGCCGGCCAGCCTATCATTGCGCAGGCCCCCGGCGGCGCTGTCTTCACGCCGCTCGATGCGCGGCCGGTCCTGGTGCGCGTAAACGCCGGCCGCATGCGCGTGCGCGGCCTGGAAGCCGGCGTGCAGGCCCAGGTGGCCGGCGCCCTGTTTACCCGCGCTCACTTCTCCTGGCTGCGCGGCGTGGAAGTGGATACCGGACGCCCGCCGGAACTTGAAACCGGGCTGACGCCGGCCAACGGTTTTCTCAGCCTGCGATGGCAGCCCAACGCTAAGCCCTTCTGGCTGGAAGCGTATTCCCACCTGGCCGCGCGCCAGCCGCGGCTGTCATCGCTCGAGCTCTCCGACCAGCGCATCGGCGCGGCGCGCTCGCGCGGCGCCATCGCTGCGTTCTTCAACAACGGCGCCACGGCGCGCGGCCTGGTGCGCGGCTCCGGCGCGGCCGCGCGCCTCGTCGCTACCGGCGAAACGCTCGCCCAGGTGCAGGATCGCGTCCTCGGCCCCGGTGTGGATTCCGCCCCGATGTTCCTGGCCACGCCCGGCTACGGTACGCTCAACCTGCGCGGCGGCTATCGCCTCGGCGAGCGCTCCGAGATCACTGTGATTCTGGAAAATCTCGCCGACCGCAACTACCGCGTTCACGGCTCCGGCGTGGACTCGCCCGGCCTCAACCTTCAGGTCGGTTACACCTTCCGCTGGTAAGCCTTCGCGCGGTTAATCAATAGCCAAAAGTATTTGATATTCTAGAATCCAACACCAAGACACCAAAACCGGCCACAGAGGCACAGAGCACACAGAGCGAACAGGGAAGGGTGGAAGTTCCGCTCTGTGATCTCTGTGTCTCTGTGGCTTTCCTTTGCGGGCCCTGCTCGCTGCATGAGCATTTCTGAGAGACAAATTCTCAGGCTGGCCGGGCTAGAAACTACCCGCCGTTGCCCGCCGTTTTTAACTTTGCGTTCTGGGCCGCTTCGCGGCGGGCCTGCTCCAGTATTTTGTCGAGCGCCTCGCGAAAGGCCAGCTCGGCTTCGGTGACGCGCGCCGGGATTTCGCGCAGCAGCATTTCGTGGGCCTCGCGGACACGCTCGACGGCGCCGCGGCCGATGTGCTGCAGGTGCTCGTTGAGCGCGGCCGAGGCCACAGCGACGGCCTCGTCGCGCGAGCGCTGTTCCTCGCGGACGGTCGCTTCGCCGCGCTGCGCAAGCTGCTCGATGTGGCGCTCGTGCTCCTGGCGGGTGTTCTGCATGGCGCGGTCGAGGCTGGCGGCGCAGGCATCGGCGCCCTGGTCCATCAGCTTGCCGGCGGCGGTCACCGCCTGGTCGGACAGCACGCGCAGCCGCGCCTGGTAGACCCCCTGGGCGGCCTCCCCGATGGCATCCAACTCCTGCTCCAGGGCGTGCAGCGACTGCTTCAGTTGTCCGGCCATCTGCTCGGCCAGCACCGAAGCGCGCTTTTCCATTTCCGCTTGTGCGTCGCGCTGCGCCACGTGCAGGGCGGAGCGCGCCTCCTCCTGGCGCCGGTCGAGAGCGGCGAAGGAGCGAGAAATTTCCGCCTTGGTCTGCTCTGCGCCGGCGGAAAAAGCGTCGAGCGCCGCGCGCTTTCTTTCCAGGTCGGCCGCCAGCGCGGCGAACTGCGCCTCCAGGGTCTGCTGCCGCTGCCGCGCCTGCTTTTCAACCTCGGCGTTGTCGCGGGCCAGCCCCGCGCGCGCCTGCTGCACCGCCGCCAGCGCCTCGGCGGAGGCTGCCGCCGCGCGCACTTGCTGCTCCTCTACGCTGCCCGCCGCCGCCTGCGCGGCCTGCTCGAG
>JBKKAI010000563.1:0-3347 GCA_046714815.1 Terriglobia bacterium
ATTCCTGCCTGTGCCCGGTCTCGCCCAGGCAGGAATGGCTGTGGCACGGGCCGGGCGCGCCGCCCTGCTGGTGGCGGGCGGTACGGGCCGGCCCATGGACCCCGCCCCCCCCGGGATTGCCGGCGGCGCCGTCGCCATCGGCGGCGGCCGGATTCTGGCCGTCGGCCCGCTCGCCGAAGTCACCGCGCGCTTCCGCGCCCGGCAGACCATTGACGCCACCGGCCACGCCGTCCTGCCCGGCCTGATCAATACCCACACGCATGCGGCGATGTCGCTGTTTCGCGGGGTGGCCGATGATCTGCGGCTGGAAGAGTGGCTGGAGAAATACATCTTCCCGGCCGAGGCCCGCAACGTTACGGCCGACTTCGTCCGCTGGGGCACGCGGCTGGCGGCGCTGGAGATGATCCGCTCCGGCACCACCACCTACACCGACATGTACTACTTCGAGGACGTGGTGGCCGAGGCGACGAAGGAGGCCGGGTTGCGCGGCGTTCTCGGCGAAACCATCCTCGGCTTCCCCGCTCCGGACCACAAGACCCCCGAGGCGGCGCTGGCCTACACGGAAAAATTCCTCGAGCGCTGGCGCGGCGATCCGCTGATCGTGGCGGCGGTGGCGCCGCACTCAGCGTACACCTGCTCGGAAGACACGCTGCGGAAGGCGCGCGAGCTGGCCACCCGCTTCGGCGCGCCGCTGTTGATTCATCTGGCCGAAACGGCGGCCGAGAACAAACAGGTGATGGAAAAGCAGAAGCAGTCGCCCACGGCGTATCTGGACCGGCTGGGCGTGCTGGGGCCGCGCACGCTGGGCGCGCACGGCGTGTGGCTTTCGGACGAAGACATCGCGCTGCTGAAGCGCAATGCCACCGGGATCGCGCACAATCCGTCCAGCAACATGAAACTGGCCAGCGGCGTGGCGCCGGTGGAAAAGCTTCTGGCCGCCGGAATCGCCGTGGGCCTGGGCACCGACGGAGTCGCCGGCTCGAACAACGATGTCAACATGTTCGAGGAGATGGACCTGGCCGGAAAGCTGGCCAAGGTCACTTCCGGCGATCCGCGCGCGCTGCCCGCGGACAAGCTTTTGGAGATGGCCACGCTCGGCGGCGCGCGCGCCCTGGGACTCGACCGGCAGATCGGGTCGCTCGAGCCCGGCAAGCGCGCCGATTTGATTACCGTGCGCCTGCGCAACGCGCACAGCGTGCCCATGTACAGCCTGACCTCCCACCTGGTCTACGCGCTGAAAGCCTCCGACGTGGAAGACGTGATCGTCGAGGGACGTGTGCTGATGCGCCGCCGCCGCCTGCTGACGCTCGACGAAACCGCCATCCTGGCCGCCGCCGAGCGCCTCGCCGCCCAGGTCCGCCAGTCCCTGAGCCGATAGCAGCTACCCGGCCGCGACTGCGCGGGCGGCCGTTTTGGGCACGCAGAATCGAGGCTGATCGTTGCTCGCCCGCCGAAGGTTGCTTCGCGCCGCCGGCGCCACGATTGGCGGCGCCGCGGCGATCGGCTTCTATGCCTGGCGTGTCGAGCCACACTGGCTGGAACTGGTGCGGCGCCCGCTCCCGCTTCGAGATTTGGCCTCTTCCCTGGCCGGAAGAACTCTGGTGCAACTCAGCGACATTCACGTGGGGCGGCGGGTGGCTGATGATTACGTCACAGCAACTTTTCGGCGGATCGCCGCCCTCCGGCCCGATATCGTTGTCATGACGGGCGACCTGATGAGTTATCACGCCGGTGTATTCGAGCAACTGTCGTCCGTCTACCAGCATTTTCCCAGAGGACGGCTGGCCACGCTCGCGATCCTCGGCAACCACGATTACGGCCCTGCATGGTCGCATCCTGAACTGGCGCGAAGGGTCGTCGAGGCGGTTGCGCCGTTCGGTATCACTGTTCTTCGCAACGAAATCCACGAGATCGAGGGGCTCCAGATTGCAGGCCTCGATGACTTATGGGCCGGGCAGTTCGATCCCCAGCGGGCGCTGATGCGCCTGGACTCACGCCGCGCCGCCGTCGTCCTCAGTCATAATCCGGACACGGCTGACCTGCCGGTGTGGGACGGCTACGAGGGATGGATTCTTTCCGGACACACGCACGGTGGGCAATGCAAGCCGCCGTTTCTTCCCCCACCGTTACTGCCGGTCCGCAACCGGCGCTACACGGCCGGCGAATTCAGCCTTACCGGCAACCGGCGCCTCTACATCAACCGTGGCGTCGGCCACTTGTTGCATGTGCGGTTCAACGTTCGGCCTGAAGTCACGATCTTTGAGTTGCGCCCCGCGGCATGATCGAGGTAGGGACGTTTGATTTGGGCGGCGGCGCGTGCGGCCATAGCGCGAATCTCTTCGACGGAGGCCTTGCCGCGGCTGCTTTGCAGACACTCGTAGCGTTCGCGCAGCGCTTCCGCAATGGCATGGGTCAAGGTTTCTCCGGTTTCCTGAGAGATCGCCTGGGCAAGACGGAGGATCTCCGGGTCGTCGATGCTGAGTTTCACCGTGCCTCTCCTCCTTCATCTGGTGTCTTTACGCGGCCGGCGATGGGCTGCGGCAGCCGCAGGAAATCCTTTGTGTTCCATGTGTAGATGGTCTCGGCGCCCGCCTTGAGCGCGCAATGCCCGAGGAGCGAGTCATAGATCGCGCCGCCGGCAATGCCGGCTGCTGCGGACGCTTCCAGTGTTTGAAAATACTCCTGCTCATCGAGCCCCACGAGCGTGAAGCGATCGCGGATATTGCCGATGAACAGCAGGACCTGGTCGCCGCTGGCACGCCGCGGCGGCTTTATGCTGGTAAGGGTGGCATAGACTTCGGCGAGGCTGTGCATGCCGCAGCACGCGTGGCTTTTTTTGCAGCGGACGAAAAGATCGAAGCTGGGCTGGTGGCGCGGGTGGTCGAGGTGGAAGGCGGCGACCAGCACGGACGTGTCGAGGAAGTCCTTCACCGGCTGTCCCCGGCGTTCTGGCGATCGCGTTGCGCGCGAACGTTGCGGAGGGCTTCCTCTGTTTCGTCGGAAGCCATGGGTTTCCCGGTGCCGAACACCCAGATGCCCTGCTTCTTCTGCAGGGGCGTCGAGTTCCGCCGAGGGCGCAACGTGACTTCGTCGCCCTTGACCGTGAGGTCGAGAGTGTCGCCGGGGGAGAGGTGCAGATCGTCCCGGAGGGTCTTGGGAAGCACGACCCGGCCAGCTCGATCAAGGGTAACTTTGCTGCGCATAATCCCATCATACGATGGATGCGCCCACTCGGAAAATGGTATTTATAAAACCAATCGCTTCAACATGATGCAGCCCCTCGACGTAGTCCGCGACGTGGGACGGGTGAACGTCGCCCAGATGGATGCCTTTCCCCTCGCACCAGG
>JBKKAI010000564.1:0-6899 GCA_046714815.1 Terriglobia bacterium
CCGGACCACACCGCGGAAGTGGTCGAAAGTTTTCGCGACCCGCGCGTTCGGTACGTCCGCAACGAGCAGAACCTGGGTGTGCCGGAAAATCTGAACCGTGCCATGTCGCTCGGCCGCGGCGAGTATCTCGTCCTGCTGGGAGACCATGACCTCCTCGATCCCACTTTTCTTGCGAGGATGCTCGGCGTGATGGACCGGCACCCCACCATCGGCTTCGTCGCCACGGGCATCCAGATGATAGACGAGCGCGGCCGCTCCGGCCGCCAGTACATCGCTGACTTTGCGGAGTTCACGCCGGGCCGGAAACTGCTCCGGCGGCTGCTGACCCGGATTTCCTGCCCAATTCATGTCACCAACCTCGTCCGCAGGTCGGCCTTGGCTAACATCTGTCCTCTGTTCGATGCCCGCTACTGGTGGTACGCGGACATTTTCTTGTGGCTGCGCTTGAGCGCCTCAGCGGACTTCGGCTATGTCGCGGCGGCGCTGTTGAAACAGCGATACCGTGAAGCGGACCACCCGTTGGCCGGGCGCCCCTGGAAATCATGGCAGTGCCTGGACCGCATCCACCGCGACAACTGGCCGCTGCTTCACTCCTCGCGCGGCCTGCGCTCGCGCTGGGACTGGTTTCTCTACGAGCAGGCCAAGCTGTGGAATGCGGCGATTTTTCGGATGGGCCGCAAGGCCGAGAACGACTGGTCGCCCGGCGATGACCGGTTCGCCCGGCGTTTTCTGCCGCCGCTGAGCTATTCGCTTCTGCGCGCAGCAGGCCTGTTGCCATCCGGCCTGCTTTCGCCGCTGCGGCGAATCTACCGGTCCGAAAAGCCCGCGTGAAACAATGCCGCCGGTTTACTTGCTGACGCAGTCGTACCTGACTTCCGACGGTTGGCGCGAGCGCTATTCGGGCCTACAGCGCTACGTGCGCGAGCTCACCCGTCTGATCGTGGAGCGCGGCCGGGAGTGCGTCGTGCTGCAAAAGGCCGCGATTGATTTTGATCGGACCTGGTCGCCCGGTGTCAGGGTGGTGGGAATTCGGGCAACTGGCCGCGCCTGGGCCGACCCGTGGTTCAACCTGCGTGCCCACAGCCGCATCCCCGCGGACGCACTCGTCATCTACTGCCTGGTCGAGCTGGCGTACCCCTGCCTGCGCGCGAATTCCATCGCCATCCAGCACGGAGTGTGGTGGGACGGCGACTTTCCGGCGTGGAAGCTGGCGGTGATCCGGGCGCTCAATCGCCGCGTCTTGCGAAAGGCCCGCGCCTTGATCTGCGTGGATACCAACTACATCAACTGGTGTCTCGATGTGCTCGGCTTGCGCCGGCTAGTCTTCGGGAAATGCCACTACGTCCCCAACTTCGTTGACGAGCAGGAATTTCCCGTGCCGGACGGTCTGGACGAGCCCGAAACCGGGCGCCCACTGACCGTTCTGTTCCCGCGGCGCTGCGAGGAAGCGCGCGGCGCCCTGCTGTTTCTCGATGCCTGCTTGAAGCTCTGGCGCGAGGGTTACCGCTTCCGCGCGATCTTTTGCGGCGCGGGCTCGCTGCAACAACGGGTGGCCGGCGCGGCCCGCTCTGCCGGCTTCGCCGACCTGGTGGAAGTTCTGGACGTCTCTTTTGCGGAAATGAGCGGCGTCTACGATCGCTCCGATATCGTCGCCATACCCACTGTGGAACACGAGGGCACGTCGCTGGCGTGCATTGAGGCGATGCGCAAACGCAAGCCGCTGGTCACGACCTACGTGGGAGGGCTTCCCAACCTCCTGTCGCCGGGTTTCAACGGCGAAATGACCGCGCCCACGGTCGAGGGGCTGGCCCGGGGCCTGGCGCGGCTGTTGCGCAGCGGCGACCTACGCGAGCGTTATGCGCGCAACGGCCTGGCCCTGGCGGAATCGCTGACGCTGCGGCGCTGGCAGGACTCGGTCTGGCGCCTGGCGCAAGAAACGCTGCCGCGCGAGCAATCCGTCCGGGAGGAGGTCCGCGCTCTTGGAGCTTAAGGGGCTTGTCATCGCGTTCCTGTACCCGGTAGTGGCGTTACTCGCTTTTTCCACCGTGCTGGTGAGGCCCCAGTTGATTCCGGTGCTGCTGGTCGCGGTGATGCCCACCGGGAACTTTGACGTGGACTGGGGAGTGGGCTTCAGCTTGAGCAAGGTGGTGCTCATCATCTTTCTGATGTTGCTGCCGGCGCAAAGCGTGGTGGCGCCCGATCCACACCACCGGCTGCGAATTCCCGCCTCGCTCTGGGTCTTTCTTCTGTGCGCCTTTCTCTCCACCGTCGCCAGCTTCTGGATCGGCGAAGTCCACCAGGCGCACGGGTTCGAGCTGCTGCGCGGCCCGCAAATCCGGCCGGTGGTCCAGTTGATCTCCATGGGAATCCGTATTGCGGCGTTGGTGATGATCCTGCGATACGTCACCGACAGCGCGGCGGCCGCTCGAGTTTTCAAGGCCATGGTGGCCGCTTCGACCCTGGTGGCGGCTTATGGACTCTACCAGTTCGCCGGGTTCTACGCGGAGTGGCCGATCATGGGGATCACCCGTCCGCAGGCCGACCTGAGCGGTGGCGTGGCGCTGTTCAAGATTGGAGAGGCGAGCATTTTCCGGCTCGGCTCTTTTGTCGGCGAGCCGAAGGAAGCCGCCAAATTCCTGTTGCAGAGCATCGTGGTCATCATCTCGGTGAAGAGTTTTTCCATCGTCCGCATGCGCTCCTGGCTCACCAGCTATCCGATCCTGGTGCTGCATTGTCTGGCGTTTGTCCTGACTTTTGCCACCTCAAGCCTGTTCGCAGTCGTGCTGTCGCTGCCCGCCCTGGCTATGCTCTGGCTGGGTTACCGCGGCAAGCTCGGAGCGGGGCGGTTGGCCACCGCCGGCCTGATGGGGGCGCTGCTGATGGGCGCGGCCATCCATGTGGCCGGCGGCACGGGCATGGCGCGGCAGATTTTCGAGGCCCGGCTGACCGCGCGGGTACTGGAAGTAGACAGCCCGGAGCGGGCCACCATCGAGCTTCTCAAAGAACGCCCGCTTTACCTGGTGACCGGGATCGGGTTTGGCAACAGTTCCTTCTACCTGCGCCGTTATTACGACCCGTCTTACTACCGGCCGCTGACAGTCAGGCAGAATTCCTCATACCTGCAGATACTGACCGAAGGCGGCGTTGCGGCACTGGCAAGTTTTCTGGTGTTTCTCGCGGGTTGGTTGCTGCGCGGTTTTCGCCTCAGCATGCGGAGCGCCACCGGTGAGTGCCAGGCGCTGGTTGCCACCGCGACCGCAATGTGCCTCACCATGGCCGCGGTCAATCTATTTTCGTCCACGGACTTCAACGGGCAGATTTGGGTTTGCTGGGGCCTGCTGATCGCCCTCTGCCGCCTGGCCACGAACCCCGAGCCACAGCGCCAGCGAATTCCGATTCAGGCGCCGCCTCCTTATTCCTGGAATACGCACCGGAAGGAGTTCACTCCGGTCAAAGCGTAGGACCAATTGAATATCGCGATCAATGCGGCCTCGGCGAAGATCGGCGGTGCGGTCAGCTACATCACCGGCGTCCTGCGCAATCTGCCGCCCCCGGAGAGCGGCCACGAATTTGTGGTGTGGCTGCCGCGGGAGACGGTGGAACCCCTGGGTGCACTCCCCTCGAATATTCGGCTGGCGCCCACGCCGGCTAGCCATTCTTCCTGGTGGAAGCGCATTTGGTGGGAGCAGGTGACGCTGAGGCGGCTGCTCAAGCGGGAAAATGCTGGCGTCCTTTTCTCCAGCGCCAATTTCGGAATGTTCCGCTGCCCGGTACCGCAACTCCTGTTAGTCCAGAACGCGCTCTATTTTTCCAGTGTCTACCGCAGGATGTTTCTGAAGCGTTACAGTCGGGCCGCGCGCACGGCCTTCGCCCTGCGCCGTTGGCTCTTTCGGAGCAGTGTCCGTGGAGCCAGCGTGGTCATGACGCCGACGCAGGCCGTGCTCGACGAGTTACGCCGGTTCGTGGAGGTGCGCCCGGGGAAAACCCTGGTCAATCCTTACGGAGTGACGGCTGCCGGGGGCGGCCGTTGTCCGGCACCCGCCAAAGACGCCCGGCCCGCCAGCTTGGCCGCCCATGAGCGGCCGGTGCGCCTGGTCTTTGTCTCGATTTATTCCGAACACAAGAACCTGGCAGTTCTGTTGAAGGCACTGCCGTTGCTGAACATTCGCTCTGGCAAGCAGCAGGACGGCCGCCGGTTCATCTTGACGACCACGGCAGACCCTGCTTGGAACGCCGCGACGGGCACCGACATCTGGAAAGACGACCTGGCTCTCGCCAGCGCTCCCGGAATGGCCGGCTGCGTAGAATTCGTCGGCCCGCTCGGCTGGAGCCAGACACAGGAGCTTTACGGCGCCGCCGACATCTTCGTTTTTCCCTCGCTGGTCGAAACTTTCGGATACCCGATGGCCGAGGCGATGGTCCAATGCCTCCCGATTGTGGCCGCCGATACGGCGGTGAACCGCGAAGTGTGCGGCGACGCGGCGCTGTACTTCAGCCCGCTCTCGCCGGAAGACCTCGCGCGGCAGGTGAGCCGCGTGGCCCAGGACTCCGTCTTGCGCGAACGGCTGAGCGAGGCCGCGCGCCAACGGGCCGCCGGTCATTTCCAATGGGAAAGCCACGGCCGGCGGCTCATGGAGGCCACAGCCCTGGCGGTCTCGGCCGCGGGTGGCCATAGTGCACTTGCTGGTCCTAGTCCGGTCTCTCGATGAAATCAGCGGTGCAGGAGTATTGGGATGCTCGGCCTTGCGGCTCGCTCGAGGCGCCGAGTGGGATACCGCGGCCAGAGTTTTTCCAGGCACATGCGCGCATTCGGTACGAGCGCGAGCCGGAGATCGGCGCTTTCGCGGCATTCGAAAGCTGGACGGGGCGGCGCGTGCTGGAAATCGGCGCGGGCATCGGCGCCGACCTGGTCCGCTTCCGCCGGGCCGGCGCGGCCGCCGTCGGGCTGGACCTTTCTTTCCACTCGCTCGCCCTGGCGCGCGAGAATGCGAACCTCAATGGCTGCGCTGCGCCAGTTCTCAATGCCGACGCCGAGTCGCTGCCGTTCCCCGATGGCACTTTCGACCTGGTTTATTCCTGGGGCGTTCTGCACCACACCCCCGATACCCACAGGGCCTTGGCCGAGGTCCATCGGGTTCTGCGGAATGATGGCCAGTGCCGCGTGATGCTATATCACCGCAGGTCGCTGGTAGCGGCCCAGTGTTACCTGCGCTACGGGCTGGGCGGTTTCCGGCCGCAGGCCTCGGCGGCCGAACTTATCAAAACCCATGTCGAGAGCCCGGGCACGAAAGCCTTCACCATTGCGGAAGCGCGACGCCTGTTTCACCGGTTTCGGACGGTCGAAGTCCGGCCCGCCGTAACTCGATACGACCTGCGCTTCGGCCGCCGGCGATTCGCGCCGCGCTGGATGCTGCGCCTGGTTCCAAACCGGCTCGGCTGGTTCCTGCTCATCAGAGCAAAGAAATAATGCAGGCTCCTTGCTCACTCTGATTGATAAATCATGTGCGGCATAACCGGAATCGTTGGTGACGGCGGGCGCGGCGCGAGCGCCGGCGTAATCCGCGGGATGACCGCGGCGCTGGCGCACCGCGGGCCCGACGGCGAGGGATATTACACGGGAACCGAGGTGGCGCTGGGGCATCGGCGGCTGAGCGTGATTGACCTCGAAGCGGGGCGCCAGCCGATGACCACCGCCTGCGGCCGCTACACCATCGTCTTCAACGGCGAAATCTACAACTTCGTCGAATTGAGGAAGGAGCTCGAAGCGCGCGGCGCGCGTTTCCGCACCCGGTCGGACACCGAAGCGCTGCTCGAAGCTTATGCCGCCTGGGGCCGCGAGGCGTTGAGCAAACTGCGCGGCATGTTCGCCTTCGCGGTGTGGGACGCGCGCGAGCGCCGGCTGTTCGCGGCGCGCGATCGCCTCGGCGTGAAACCTTTTTATTATGCCGCGCCGGCGCGCGGCGGGGTCGCGTTCGCCTCAGAAATGAAGGGCCTGCTGGCGCATCCGGGCGTCGAGCGGCGCCTCGATTGCGCCGCGCCCGACGAGTTCCTCACATATCTCTACGTCCCGGCCCCGCGCACCATTTTTCAGGGCATCCGCGAATTGCCGCCGGCGCACTGGCTGGAGTGGCGGGATGGCCGGCTGCGGATCGAGCGCTACTGGGACGTGCGCTTCCGTCCGGAGGAGCGGCCGCGCGCCGAGTTCCTCGAGGAGCTGCGGCCGATTCTCGAGAGCGCCGTCGGCATCCGGCTGGCCAGCGACGTCCCGCTCGGCGTGTTTCTCAGCGGCGGGCTCGATTCCGGCGCGATCGCCGCTCTGGCCGCCCGGCGCCTGGCGGAGCCGCTCCGCACTTTCACGCTGGGGTTTTCTGAAAACGGCGGCCCATACAACGAGTGGGAAAACGCGCGCGCTACGGCCGCCGCGATCGGGGCCGCGGCCCGCGAGCTGACCGTCCCGGCGCGCTCGGCTGATTTGCTCGCAGCGGTTACGCGTCACTTCGATGAGCCGTTCGGCAATCCGACGTCGCTCTTGCTCTACCAGCTTTCCGAATCGGGGCGGCGGCATTTTACCGTGGCGCTGGCCGGCGACGGCGGCGATGAAGTGTTTCTCGGCTATCCGCGCTACCAGGGCGTGCTGCTGGCCGAACACTACCGGAAGGCGCCGGCGGCGTTGCGCCGGGTCCTCGCCCGCGCCGCGTCTCACCTTTCCGAGCCGGGCAACGGAAACCACTTCCGGCGGCGGCTGCGCGAGTTCCTCACCGGCGCGTGCCGGCCGCCCGCCGAGATGTACTTCGACTGGGTCACGTACTTTGGCCGCGAACCCGGAGCGCAACGCTCCAGGTTCGGCCTGCGCCGGCGGCTCTACAGCTGTGTGTTATACACATCTCCGAGCCCACGAG
>JBKKAI010000565.1:0-3380 GCA_046714815.1 Terriglobia bacterium
CCCCAGATCGCAGCCGGCCTCGACGAAATCCGGCGGCTGGCGCCGGAGCGCAAGCCGCCGCCGCCGGGCGAATTCGAATACGCGCAGGCCGGCCCGCGCGACCGCTTCAATCTCTGCGGCGGAAGAATGCTGGTGACGCCGGGCATCCGCTTTGAACGCACCGCCCCGCCGGTGCTCTCGCCGGGCCGCGAAGGAGCATGGGACAGCGTAGACCTGCTGAACCCGAGTGTTGTCGCGCGGGAGGGCGCGATGGATGGTGAGCTGCAGATGTTCTACTCCGGTTTCGACGGCAGCGTCTGGCGAACGGGGCTGGCCCGCTCGCGCGACGGCGTAACCTGGGAAAAGCACCCTGGTCCGGTGCTCGATCTTTCAGCATTCGGCTGGGACGCCGAGTACATCGCCGCCAACGGTACGGTGCTTCTTGAAAAGGGCACGTTGTTCCACTGGTACCAGGGCGGCCGCGCCGCGCGCATCGGCCTGGCTTCGTCCAGCGACGGGATCACCTGGAACAAGCACCCCGCGCCGGTGCTCGAACCCGGCCCGACCGGCTCCTGGGACAGCAAAGCAGTAGCCGACCCTTACGTCGTTCGCTGCGGCGAAACTTTGTACCTGTATTACCTGGGCCAGGATTCCACCGACACGCAGCGACTCGGCGTGGCCTCGTCCCGCGACGGCATCCATTGGGCGAAGTATCCGCGCAATCCAATCCTGAACCTGGGCACACCAGGTTCTTTCGACGAGCGCAGCCTGGGGGAGCCAGCGGTGGTTCCGGTATCGCGCGGCCTGGCGATGTTTTACACCGGACGCGATGCCAAAGAGTTCCGGCGTATCGGCCTGGCGCTGTCGGCCGACGGCGTCACCTTTCGAAAGAGCGGCGTAGCCCTGGATGTTGCCCGGAGCGGATGGGATTCGCGCGTGGTGGCGGCTCCGCACGTCATGGTGGCGGCCGACCGCCTGCGGATGTGGTACGGCGGCGGCGACGTGGCCAGCCCGGACCAGAATCTGCACGGCCGGATCGGCCTGACGACGGCGCGCGTCCCGCAGGGCCTGCCATTGTTTCTGGAGCACGCCGCCGTTGCCCCTTCCGGGTCGCGGGCCGACACGCCTAACGGGCGCTGGGCATTCACCTACAAGGAGAGTTCGCTGGTGACCCTGCCCGGCGCGAGCCTCACCTTCACCGCCGTCATTCCGGAGCGGGCCAGACTCCGGGCCACTGTGCGTATGCCCCTGGCCGGAGCCGAGCCGGCGCGCGCGGCCGTGCGCGTTCAGCAGGCGGAACTGTTCTCCGAATTGGTCCAGCGCGAGCTGGATCTGAACCTGGACCTCCGGCGCTTCGCCGGGCAGCGCGTCGAGTTGCGCCTGTCCGCGCTGCCCGGACCCCGCGGCCAGCGTGCTTCCTGGGTGGAATGGTGGAACCCGCGCGTCGTGGTCGAATAGGGAACAAGGGAAAAAGCACTTGCTTTCCGCTGGTAAGTCGCATAACTTCCGTTTATCAACCTCCGACAGGGGCCGAACATGAGACGACTACGTGCTTTCGCGCTGGTTCTATCGCTGTGCGCCGCGGTTTTGCCCGGTGTGCTGAATGCCAAGTTGGGCGAAGAGCCGGCCTTTTCACCGGATGCTGTCGCCGGTGTTTTTGAAAGCAATCTTGCCGCACCCGAAACAGCGGCGGGCGGCGCGAAAGCCCAGGGGGCGGCCGTTGAGCCGGCGGGCGCGGAACCCGAGCCGGCTTTTTCCGCCGCCGGCGCGGCGGCCGTCTTTGCCCAGAACCTGGCATCGGCCACGCAGGTAGCCCTCACCGGCCACTCATCACTGCTTTCCCTGGTTCCGAACAGCGCAAACGCGGGCGGTCCCGGCTTTGCTCTGACCGTGAACGGCCTGGGATTCGTCAACGGCAACGTCGTCCGGTGGAACAGCGTCAGCCGCACGACCACTTTTGTCAGCGGCACGCAGTTGATCGCCGCCATTCCGGCGGCCGACATCGCCGTCGGCGGCACGGCGCAGGTGGACGTGCTCACGCCGGGGATCGCGGAATTATCGAATACACTCCCATTCAGCATCCGAGCGGCGCCCTCATTTTCCGTTTCACCCCCGGACCTCAGCATCAGCGCGAATTCCGGCGCCGCGCCCTCCCGGCATGTCTTGCAGGTTGATAGTCTCGGCGGAACGGTGAGTTGGACCGCCCGGGCGCTGGTCTTGAACGGCGGCAACTGGCTGACTGTTGTCACCGGGTCCGGCGTCTCGACGCCGTCGCAGCCGGCAGCCCTGACCGTGGAAGTGAACTACGGGGCACTGGCCACGCCTGGTTCCTACCAGGGCGCGATCATCATGGCCGATGCGGCGCGCGGCTACTCGGCCGCCATCCCGGTGAACGTGTTGCTGAACCCTCCGGGGCCGCGGATCTCGCTCAGCCAGAATTCGTTCGTTTTCTCCGCGGCGCAGGGCGGACCCGCTCCGCCGCCGCAGACCCTCAGGGTTTTCAATGCCGGTTCCGGGAGCCTGAACTGGACGGCGCCGGCCGTGGTCAGCGCGCCCTGGCTGAATTTTTCGGCACATTCCGGGACGGCGGGCGCCAACCTTTCGTCGCCCTCCGCAATAAACTTCAGCGTGAATGCCGCTGGGCTGGCGGCCGGCTTGCACCAGGCGTTGGTGACAGTTTCGGCGGCGGGCGCAACCGGCGACCCGCAACTGGTAACGGTAACCCTCCACGTTGTGTCGAGCGCCACGCCGCCCAGCGGCATTGTCCAACCGGCGGGGCTTCTCTTCCTGGCCAACCAGGGCGCAGCTTCGCCCGCGGCCCAAACCGTGGTAATCAGCAACAGTGGCGGCGGAGCGGCGCCCTTCACCTTTCAAGTGGCTGCCTCGACCACTTCGGGCGGCAATTTCCTCTCGGTGTCGCCCAACAGCGGCAGCACGGCCGCCGGGCCCGTTTCCGTGCAGGTGACGGCGAACTCAACGGCATTGGTTGAGGGTGTCTATTCCGGCAAGATCACAGCGACATTTTCGAGCGGCGGCTTGCAGGAAGTGGACGTGCGGCTGATTGTCAGCACCAGCCCCATCATCCCGTTCGGGCATGGCGGCTCCTCGGCGGTCTGCTCGCCACAGGGAATTGACCTTGTCGCCACGTCACTGGGAACCGGGCAAGCCCTGGCGGTCTCCTTCCCCCGCGTGATTACGGCGTTGGCGGTGGACAACTGTGGAAACGGGTTGGGCAACGCGACAGTGGTGGCCGCGATTGAGTCAACCAACATTAATCTGCAGTCGCTGGGCAATGGTCTGTTTACCGGGACGTGGGTGCCGGAACGCGCGGCCGGTTCGATTCCGATCACGCTGACGGCTCGCCACCCGCTTTTTGCGGCGGCGGCGCAGCGGACTTACAC
>JBKKAI010000566.1:0-5440 GCA_046714815.1 Terriglobia bacterium
CCTTTGCCCAACGGCACGTCGGCGATGCCGTTGAATGTAATGCGGTGAAGCGGAATAGCTGTATCCGGGCGGTAGTTCTGCCAGCGGTTGAATTCGCGGCTCGGCTCGAGCGGTGTGCCGACGTTCATGCCCCGGGGAATCACACCGGGAGCGAAGTTGGCGGCCGGATAGAGAACATTGTCGCGAAATGTATTGCCGCCGACGCGAAAGGCGCGCGAGTAGACGTAAAAGATCTGGTAGCCCCTGCCCTTGCGATAGGGGCGCTGGTAGTTGAGCTGCAGGGCGCTATCGTTGGAAAAGCCGAACTTGGTCGACTGCGTGATGTTGCCCCAGGTGCGCTGATCGTACGGGCGCGTGGCCACGCCGGCAAACGTTCCGGTCGGCGGTGTGGTGCCGGTCGTCACCTGCCACACGTAGGTGGAAGGGGCGTTGTTGAAAAGGTAGTTCTGGTCGAGGTTCTCGCCGTGCGTGAAGACGTACGAGGCGCGGAAGGCGGAGCCGTCCTGGAACGGCTGCTCGATGGTGAAGTTCGCCTCGCGCACGCGCGCCGGAGGGTACTTGGCGCGAAGCACCGTGCCGGTGGAAATGCCGGGCAGAAGCGCGTTGGTGGAGTTGCTATTCACCACGTTGCGGGTGTTGACGCCGGTGACGATGCCGAGCGGATTGCGCAGCAGGAAGTTCGGCAGACCGTCGGGCGACTGCGCAGCCGCGGTGTAGCTCTGCGAATAGCTGGCCGTGAACGGATAGCTCGCCGTCAGGTAGCGGATGGAGTTCCGGACGGGCACGGGATAGATGTGCTCGCCGTAACCGCCGCGAATGACCGTTCCATTGCGGCCGAACGACGGCGTGTAGGCGAAGCCGAGGCGCGGCAGGATGTTGGCATTGCTGCCGTAGAAGCCGCGCGAAGGCAGTCCGCCCTCTTCCATACTCTCGAACTTCACGCCGAGGTTGCGGAGGTTGGTGAGCAGAGCTTCGTGGGTCAGGCCTTCCCTGACGTAGTACTCGAGCGGGCGGGGCAGCGCCACCGCATTGTTCACAGGGTCGAAGGTCACCATATAGTCCCTGGCCGCGCGCGGCGCCGGGTGTGCTTCCCAACGAACACCGGCGTTGATGGTGAGCCGTTGGTTGACTCGCCAGTTGTCCTGGAAGTAGGAATCGAACTCGATCAGCGAGGCATTGTTGAACGGAGAATTCCGGTTCTGGCTGAAGCTCGACGCCGCGCCCAGGAAGAAGTCGGCGTCGGCGTAGCCGGTGTTGGGCCGCGCGTTGAAGTTGGCGCCGGTCGCCGGGTCGTAGATGGCGGTGGCCAGGTTGGTATAAGCGATCAGGTCGGGCGAACGGTCAGACATGTAACCGAACTTTTCGTGCCTGATGCGTCCGCCGAAGGCGAACTGGTGCTTGCCCCAGATCTTGTTCAGGTTCTCATCCAGCGTGGTGAGGCGCTGGCTCATGCCATAGTTCCACTGCGATCCGCCGTAGGGCATGAAGAGGTTGGCGCCGATGGCGGGGAATCCAATCTGACCGAAGTTGTTGGGCAGACCGAATTGCTGTTCGTAGTTCTTTTGCGAGGCCTCGTTACCCTCCACGTACATGCGCTGCCACTGCATGCTGATGATGGTTTCCGCGAAGAACGTGGCCGAAATGACCCTGGAGTACCCGAGCGCGCCGCTGATGGTTTGGATCGGAATGCGCTGGTAGCCTGTGGCGCCCTCGGGAAGTTCGTTGGTTGCGATATTGGCAGGCGAGTTCGACGGAAAGTTGCGCAGCGCCTGTTGCTGCTGGTCGATTTCGGTGAAGCGGAAATAGGCGCGGTTCTTTTCATTGAAGACGTGATCGAAGCGAATCGTGTAGTTCGGCACCGTTTGCTGGATCGAGTTCTGCCCGTTGAGGTTGAAGTTGATGACCGGATTGTCCGCCGACGTCGGGAGCGGCGTGGCGGCATAGAGCGTCCTGGCCAGCGGGCTGATGCGGGACAGCGGAATCTGGTTGTTGACGAACGGCGTGCGGACGTAGTTGTTCTCGCGGCTCTGCGTAGTGTTCGGGTCGTACAATTGCTGCAACTGGCCGGCGGCGTTCACCAGTCCGCTGAAGTCACCGTTCCGCATCGCCACCGTTGGCACCCGCATGAGTTGCTGGCGCTGCTGGCGCAGCGAGAATCGCTCGAAAGCGGCGAAAAAAAACGACCGGTTGCGGCCTTGGTAGAGCTTGGGAATCCAGATCGGACCGCCCACGGACACGCCGAACTCATTGCGGATCAGCGGAGGCGCCGAGAAGTCCGCCGGATCCTGGCGGGCGCGGGCAATGCCGAAGTAGTTGTTGCGCACCGTCGAAAACATGGTGCCGTGAAACTCGTTGGTGCCGGACTTGGTGGTGAGAATCACGGTAGCGGGCGTGGCGAACTGGGCGCTCGAGTTGAGCGTTTCAAAGCGCACTTCCTGCACGGAGTCGGGGTCGGGCAGCGTGGCCTGCGCGGAGTTGGCTTCGCCGCCGAAGTTGCGGTTGGTCATGGGCGCGCCGTCCTGCGAGTACTCCATGGCTTCCTGCATCAGTCCGTTGGCGCGCGTACCGCCGCCTTCCAGGCCGGGCACCGTGTTCTGCGCCAACCCGAGCACGTTGCGGCCGTTCTGCGGGAGCTGGCTGATGCGGGCGGCATCAAGGTGAGTGTTGACGGTGCCGCTATCGTAGGTGGCGAGCTGGACCTTTTCGCCGCTGACCGTGACCGTTTCGCTGACTGCGCCGACGGTCAATTGCGGATGGAACACCAGGACTTGGCCGTTCTGCAGAGTGATGACCGACTCCGACGCCTTCATGCCGGGCGAACGGAAAGTGACTCTGTAGGTTCCCGCGAAAAGGCCCTTGAGAGCGTAGAAACCTTCATTGTTCGAAGTGGTTTCAATCGCGACACCCGTGGCCTGGTTCAAGGCCTGCACCGAGCAGTTCGCGATGGCTGCGGAGGTGGCGTCCTGCACGGTGCCCTGGATGGTGCCCACGCCGCTTTGGGCCCAGAGAGCCGCGGCGGAGGCAGCCAGCAAGAAGGCCAGTCGGACTTTCGTGCCGGCCAGAGAAGCAGCGAGGGTTGACATCATGGAGGCCTCCTCTAACCGGAATTTCCATCGTCTCCGGTTTGAAGTACCCTACACTCGTCGCCCCCCGCGCGTCAAGCCGAGCAGCCGATCAGCGAGACTTGATTGATGTTGAAGGGTTCGCCCAGGCCGCCCGAAACGGCGTCCGGAAGCAACCCGCGACGGCACTTGCCGTCCGGAGGCGCCCCGGCGCTGCTGCGCTCGGGTGCTCGGGCGACCCGCTTGTGCCTGATCGAACACCGGTGGTAGACTCGCTGCAAATGTGGGGATCGGGTGGAGCGGCGAGATCCCGGCCTGAACGTTTCCCATCAAAGATTCTCTCCGCCTTGCCCTTCCCCGCGGCGTGCCGGGAGGAAGTGAAATGAAAACAACAAACCGTTTGCGGATGCGGTGGGCGGTTTTTTTGCTCGTCCTGGTTGTGGCGGTCCTGGCGATGATACCGCGCGCGGCGGCGCAAAGCATCTTCGCTTCGGTGGTCGGCACGGTGGCAGACTCCACCGGGGCCGTGGTTCCTGGCGCGAAGGTCACGATGACCAACGTCCGGACCAACGAGAAACGGCAGTTTCCCACGGACGCCGCCGGCAATTACGAGACGCCCTGTTGTCTACAAGGGAAGAACTATCGGCCAGTATGGGCTCGATCTGGCCGTAGAGGTTCATCCTTTGATTTTCTCTGTGTCTCTGTGCCTCTGTGGCTTTTTCCTCCGGACGGGTTTCATTGATGCTGACGCGCAGAGAGTGGTTGATGGCGGCCGCGGGGATGCCCGCGGTTCACGCGGGCCTGCCCGCAGCGAACTTTCCCACCACGGTCGCCTCGCGCGTGGAGCGCGTGTTTCGCTCTCCCGGGGCGAATCCGAACGGCCTGCAGGCCACGCGCGAGGGCCTCTGGGTCCTCGACCAGGGCACGAACCAGGCGGCGCTGCTTCGCTATGACGACGGCGGGGTCATCCGGCAGTTGGCCACCGAAACCGACCGCGGCAGCGGCATCACGTTTGACGGCGCGGCCCTGTGGATCGCCTCCACCTACATCCGGTTGCTGGTGAAAGTGGATGCGCAAAGCGGTAAGACGCTCCGCCAGTTGCCCAGCCCCGGCTCCGGCGTCGTGAAGTGGGGACCGCGCAGCGGGACCCCGCGAGCCACCGGCGCGCACGGCCTGGAATGGCGCCGCGGCGAGCTGTGGGTGGCCGCGCCGCCGGCGGTGACGATCTTCGTGGTGAACCCGGAGGACGGCGCGGTGCTGCGGTCGTTTCCCGCGCCCGGCGTGCGGCCGCATGGAATCGCCTGGGACCCCGACGGCTCGCTGTGGTGCGCGGAAAGCATCTACCGCTCGTTTTTCAAGATGGACCCCAAAAGCGGCCGGATCCTCAAACAGCTCATGCTGCCGCCCGCCGCGCCGGAAGTGGACGGCCTGGTAGTGGTTCCGCACGGCATGACCATCTGGAACCGGCAGGTATGGTTTTCCGTGGCGGAAACCGGCGAAATCTATCGCCTTCCCCTCGCATAGTTTTTTCTGCGGCCTTTTTGGATTGGGAGTACACTGCGCATACTGGAGGTGCGCCATGAGCTTGGTGCGCATTCTCATCCTGGGTCTTCTGGCCGCGCCCGGCCTGGCCGCGCAGGGGCAGTTCGGCTCGATCGGCGGGCGCGTTCTCGACGCGAGCGGCGCGGTGGTGCCGGCCGCTGCCATCCACATCGTCGGCGTGGAAACCGGACAGTCCGTCACCAGCCAGTCCGACGAGGGCGGGCGCTATCTGGTCCCGCAACTGCTGCCGGGCTATTACGACATCCGCGTGGAGCACGCCGGCTTCAAAGGACTCACCGTTTCCGGCGTCAAGGTGGACATCAACCAGAACGTCAGCCGCGACCTGGTGCTGGAAGTGGGCGCGGTCACCGAAAGCGTGTCGGTGAGCAGCCGCTCGGCGCTGGTCGAAACGGTTTCGGGCTCGGTGGGCCACGTGGTGGACAACAAGGAGATCCTCGAGCTGCCGCTCAACGGGCGAAACGTGTTCGACCTGGTGAACCTGACTCCGGGCGCGTTCCGGCTGGGCGGAGAGGTTTCGATCGGCGGCGGGCGGACGTCCTCGGCGGCGGCGATGCTCGACGGCATCAACAACAGCCGCGGCGGCCTCGGCGCGCAGAACATCGAGACCAACCCGCCGGTGGATATCATGCAGGAGTTCAAGGTCGAGACCAACAGCTTCTCGGCGCAGTACGGGCGCAGCAACGCCGGGATCGTGAACGCGACCACGCGCAGCGGCAGCAACCAGTTTCACGGAACGGTGTACGAATTTCTGCGCAACGACAAGCTCGACTCGCGCGGCTGGAATGCCGACGAGAAGGCGCCGCTGCGCCGGAACC
>JBKKAI010000567.1:0-4446 GCA_046714815.1 Terriglobia bacterium
GCCGTCAAGATTCATGAATAATCCGCACTGGCGACGCTTTTTGCCGGCCCGAGGAACCTGCTTTTCCAGCAGCCGGCGGCCACGGCAAAGCACGTTCCTCGCTTCGCTCGGAATGACAGCATTGAAGAGTGAAATCTGAGATGCAGAAATCTATCGAGCTCAAGATCAAGCGCAGGTTGACCCCGGACGGCCGCATCTTCTGGGATGAGTTTTCCATCCCTCACCGCCCGAACATGAACGTGATTGCCGCGCTGATGGACATCGCCCTCAATCCGGTCACCCGCGACGGCAAGGCCACCGTGCCGGTCAGCTACGACGCCAACTGCCTGGAAGAGGTCTGCGGCTCGTGCGCGATGCTGGTGAACGGGCGCCCGCGCATGGCCTGCTCGGCCCTGGTGGAGCAGCTCGAGCGGCCCATCCGGCTGGAGCCGCTCAGCAAGTTCCCCACCGTGCGCGACCTCCAGGTGGACCGCGGCTTCCTGTTCGAGGGCCTCAAGCGCGTGCAGGCCTGGATCCACATTGACGGCACATACCACCTCGGCGAAGGCCCGCGCATGTCGCAGCACGACCAGGAAGAGGGATACCCTATCTCCCACTGCATCTCTTGCGCCAATTGCCTGGAGGTCTGCCCGCAGGTGAACGAGAATACCGGTTTCGTCGGCGCGGCCGTGGTGGCGCAGGTGAAGCTGTTCAACCTGCATCCCACCGGCAAGATGCACGCAGGGGAGCGCCTGCGCGCCCTGATGGGCAAGGGCGGCGTCCACGAGTGCGGATACGCCCAGAACTGCGTGAAGATTTGCCCCAAGGGGATTCCGCTCACCGAGGCCATCAGCGACGTGGGCCGGGACGTGATGAAGGAAGCGATCTTCGGATTCCTGAAACACTAATGAGAAACAGAATAAGGCTGATGTCCGCTTTGCTCCTCGTGTCCAGCGTGGGCGCCAATCCGCAATCCGAAAGCCGCCATTCGCAATCGCTTCATCGCCGCGCAATTGTCATAGACACGCACGTGGACACTCCGCAACGCCTCCTCGACGAGAATTTCGACCTGGGGCCACGCGACAGCGAAGGCCACCTGGACATCCCGCGGATGCGGGCGGGCGGTCTCGATGCCGCGTTCTTCTCCATTTGGGTGGAGCCGAAGTACGAGCCGCATTTCACCGCCCGCGCGCTGGCGCTGATGGACGCGGTGCTCGACCAGGCAGAGCGCCACCCGCGCGACCTCGAACTGGCCCGCACCGCCGCCGATATCCGGCGCATCCACGCAGCCGGCAGGATCGCCGCGCTGATGGGCGTCGAGGGCGGGCACGCCATCGAAGACAACCCGCGCGTGCTGGACGTCTTTTACCGGCTGGGCGTGCGTTACATGACGCTCACCTGGTCCAACTCCACGTCCTGGGCGGGATCCTCGGGCGACTCCGGAAAGGAACGGGGCCTGAACGACATGGGCCGCGAGATCGTGCGGCGCATGAACCGCCTGGGGATGATGGTGGATATCTCTCACGTCTCCGACCCGACGTTCTACGACGCCATCAAGGTGAGTCGCGCGCCGGTGATCGCCAGTCATAGCTCGGCGCGCGCGCTGGCCAACGTGGCGCGCAACATGACCGACGACATGCTGCGCGCCGTGGCCAAAAACGGCGGGGTCGTCCAGATTAACTTTTACTCGGCCTTCCTCGACAGCGCCTACGGCGCCGAGTGGGCCAAGGTGCGGCCTAAATACCGGGAAGACGAGAAGCGGCTGGCGGAGCAGTGGAAGAGCGACCCGGTACGGCTGGCGAGAGAGAAGCGGCGCCTGGAAAACGAGTATGACGCGCGCCTGCCGCGTCCCATGCTGGCCCGCATCGCCGACCATATTGACCACGTGGCGAAAATCGCCGGCGTGGACCACGTCGGTCTCGGCTCGGACTTCGACGGCGCCATGATGCCTAAGGGCATGGCGGACGTCTCGCAGCTCCCGCAGCTAACCGCTGAGCTTGTGCGGCGCGGCTACCTCGAGGCCGACGTGATCAAGATCCTGGGCGGCAACCTGCTGCGAGTCATGGAAAAGGTCGAGCAGGTGGCCGCGGAAGAGTCCAAAGTCCCCGCCGCGGCGGGTCCAAAGTCCAAAGTCCCCCCGGAGGGGCCGAAGTCCAAAGCTAAAGAGGATTGAGATGAAGATTCTGACGTTCGTGGTAATAATGGCGGTTATGACTATCCCCCAAACTTCTTCGAGCCAGACGCGCGAGCCCGGCGTGTACGCGACATTCCACACTTCGATGGGCAAGATCGTCTGCAAACTGTATGACAAGGAAGCCCCCAGGACGGTGGCTAACTTCATCGGCCTGGCCACCGGCAAGAAGGCCTGGACGCACCCCGCCACCAGCAAGGCGATGCGGACGCCGCTGTACAGCGGCACCGTTTTTCACCGCGTGATTCCCCAGTTCATGATTCAGGGAGGCGACCCGATGGCGAGCGGCATGGGTGGCCCGGGCTACAAGTTCGAGGACGAGTTCGTGCCCTCGCTCGGCTTCGACAAGCCCGGCCGGCTGGCCATGGCCAACAGCGGACCGAACACCAACGGCAGCCAGTTCTTCATCACCGAAGTGCCCACGCCGCACCTGAATCAGAAGCACACTATTTTCGGCCAGGTAATCGAAGGGCAGGAACTTGTGGCCAAGATTGGCCAGGCAGGCAATAAAGCCGTCAAGCTCGAACAGATAACCATCGAGGGCGCGGTCCAGGGCGGCACGGGAGTCGCCGCGAAAAAGAGGGCTCCTGCCGCGAAAGCGTCCGTCACCGGCGCGGCCAAGAAGTCCCCGGCCGCGAAGAAGTAAGGAGTCAGCTCGATCCGGCGGGCGCTCCGGATTCAGGCCGAAGCCGGGCACGGTCATTGAACTCCAACACCAAGACCGGCCACAGAGGCCCAGAGCACACAGAGCGAACAGGGTAGGGGTGGAAGGTTCGCTCTTGTACTACGAACCATGGATTTCGTTGCGGGCCGCGACGATTTTTAATCGTCAATCGTCAATTGGCGGCGAGCATCGGCAGCCGCCAAAGCAACCGGCGTGCGGCTGTGCGAGCCGCCTCCTTGGTTCGCTCGACAATGTCCGGCGGCAGCTTACGTCGGCTGGCCGATGTGCAAGCAGGTTGCTAGCAGGCTTCGGGAACCCGCGGCACAGGGAAAGCCTGCAAAGAAATACGGCCAGGTCTCAATCGCTGAGACCTGGCCGAGTGAGATCGGATCGAAGCGATGGTCAGGAATCCGACCGCGTCTTGATGGCGCGGACCGCCTCGATCGTAAGGACGTCAGGGACTAATCAATAACGATTCCGCCACCCGTGCTGAAGGTCTTCACCTGCTGAACCGTCAGGACACCCGGACCCACGCAAGCGGCCTCGTTAGCGTTGCCCGTGGTAGGTTGCAACTGCCATTCCACCTGGAGCGAGTGGAGCCCTCCGCCTACATCACCGGCCACAAAATCAAAGCTGTGTGCCGAGAGCGTGCTAAGCACCAGCTCAATGTTGCAGGGCTGGACCCCTTCGGCGACCGGATCACAGTCGTCGTCCAGGATGTTAAAGATGTTGGTCGAAAGCTGCTGGAAGCGCTTGTCGAAAGCGACCCAGCCGCCACCGGCGACCGTCCCAGGAGCAACAGGGTTGCCGTCGAGCAGGACGCGAACTCTGACCCCTGCCACCGCCGTTGCGGTTGAGACGGTGTCATCCACCCTCGTCCTGGTGAACAGACCGGTCACCAATGACGGCCGGATGAGCAACGCGGTCGAGCCCGAGTTCGGCGTCTTGATCGTGGTTGATAGCAGAGTGCCGGTCAGACCCCCGCTGAGGGCCCCGGTCAAGTTATTGACCTCGCACGCAGGCGTCGCGACCCGCGCGGAGAAATTCCCACTGCTCTGCGCATAGACCGGCGCTGCGGTAAGCGCGACACCTACAACCAAAGCCAGTGCAAAAAGCTTCTTCATTCGTGTCTCCTCCATACCTCGGTTTCAAAGTTGTTTCGAAAGGGGGGCTACCGCCGAGAATTCTCTACGTCCCCAGCGGATGTTCTAACGAAAGTTGAAGCAACAATACGCCAGTATTGCTGACAAAGCAAGCACTAAAGTGCCATAAAAAAGCTCCAGGACGCCTAGTAATACTAGTACTTTATTGCCTTGATCCCTCGCTCTTTCGTGTGGCGCTGCCCTGGCCAGTCCCGCGCTCGAGCGCCCTTCGGGCTGGAAACATCCCAAAACACTGCCTTTGACGGACCTGCTGCGCGGGCGGGAATCGCGGCTCCGGCGGCCTGTTCCAGGGCGGAGTCAGCAAAACCTTGACACGGCAATACTAAATCGGTAAAAACTAAGAATTAGGAGTGGGCACTAAGGTACTAGAACTACCAGTACCGCCGCCCGTCGGTTCGCTTCACAGCAGCCTGGCGCGCAGTGTTGTCTTCGATTCATTGGCTTTTAGC
>JBKKAI010000568.1:0-5549 GCA_046714815.1 Terriglobia bacterium
GCGCCATTCTGGAAGGTCGGATCAATGAACGGCGGCCTTAAGATCCGCTCTCTGGGAAAGCCATCATCCAGATTGAACGCCGGAAACAGGCCGTTGGTGAGGTTCGGCGCGGTGGGGTTCCCCTCATAGCCTTGCGTGGGCCTGCTGCCCTGACCGAAGGTGACGCCGGCATAGTAGATGCCATAGCCACCGCGGACCACGGTTGTATCGGTGAACTTGTAGGCAAATCCGAAGCGTGGGCCGAAGGCGTCTACCGGAACCTTGTCGAAGGTCCGGGATCCGGTCCTCCCGGGACCCTTGCCGGCAAACAGCAAGGCACCGGGCCGCCCGCCCGCCCCGGGGTTGGGAACCGACGGATCGAACGAGGAGAAGCGGTCGAAGCGCTCCGTCCAGGGCATCTGGTAATCGAAGCGCATGCCCAGGGTCAGGTTCAGCTTGCCGGTCACCTTGTAATCGTCATTCACGTACACGGAGGTGAAGTTGCCGTTGAAGGTCGTGAAGGCTGGAATCAGGTAGTTGGCGGTTTGAACCTGCCCCAACAGGAACGAAGCAAATGGGTCCCCCGTCGCGGCGAGGTTGTTGCTGTTCGAATCGTAGCCGCCGGTCCCGAGACGGCTGAAATTGAACGAGCCGCCCGTGGAATTGGCCCAGCCATGGAAGTTGAACTGGTGATGCCGGAACTCGTAGCCGACCTTGATCGAGTGTCTGTCTTTCACCCACGTGAGGTCATTGGCGAACTGCCAGCGGTTGATGGCTTCAAAACCGAAGCCGATCCATTGCATGCCGAGCTGGGTGTAGGGAATGTTGCCGGTGAAAGTCATGTTCGGCGGACCGGCTGTCTTGTCGAGAAGCCCGCTCCGGTCGGTTCCCCACAGCTTATCGGCCCAGCCCACCCCGGCCGAGATGGGGGTGCCGCCCATGAACCAGCGGTCCCAGGAGACCGTCGCGTGATACAAAAGGTTGTTCTTGATGACGTAATCGAACTGTTGCGTGGCGTGCTGGGTTGAAATCCGCTGGTAGAAACCGTTCCCAATGTACGTATCGTTCTTTTCCGGCGCTACCCGCGGGTCGAACTTGGAGTTGCAGCCGCCCACCTCACCGCAGTTGCGGATGGCCGGGCGCCACGGCCAGAAAAAGCTGGTGGTGGTCTTGAACCTGTCGTTCACTTGGTGGTCCACTCGGGAGACGATAGTGCGGAAGTCGGCAATCCAGGTCTGATCACCGGCTGGGTTGCCAGCTACGTTAAGAGCGAGACCGGGGCGATCCGGGCTGACCATCAGCGGAACCAGCTTATTGGCGACGCTGCTGCGTAGACCCGCCGGGACAATGTTGCCGGGGAACGGATCGCGCACCGGGACCGCGCCCACCAGGCGCGTGCTGGAAGGATTGAAAATCTGCCCCTCGAGAACCGGCCGTCCCGTTGCATCGGCGCCGACCTGCCGCCCCGTGAGCAGCGCGCTGAAGTTCCCCTGCTTGAAGGCATCAATCGGCGTGGTGTTGCCGAAGCCGGGGAGAACGCCGGACCGGAACTTCAGCCAATCGAGGTTGGTGAAGAAAAATGTCTTCTTCCGCCCGTCGTAGACCTTGGGGATGTACACGGGGCCGCCGAGAGTCCCGCCGAAAGCATTGCTTCTGACCTTTGACGCCCTGAGCGGGAAGAAGCCGCGGGCGTTGAGCTTGTCGTTGGCAAGGTACTCGTAGAAACTCCCGTGCAGATCCTTGGTGCCTGACTTCGACGTGTACTCCACCGTGCCGCCGCTGGAGTGGCCGTACTGCGCCGAGTAGGTCGAGGTAATGACCTTCATTTCGCCGACGCTCTCGATGGGCGGCGCACTCTCATGGCTCTGGTTGTGGCCCGCCGCGTAGCCGAACGCCACGCCGTCGAAGAAGTTCTCCATGGCGGAGTGCTGGCCGCCGTTCAGGCGCGACTGGAACTGGCTGCCGCGGAACATCGGGTCGCCGTTCGGCTTCATGGGGTTGTAGCCGGGCTGCAACTGGAGCAGCGCCTCGGCCAGCCGTATGTCCGCGCCCATCACCACGGGCAGATTGGCGTAATAGGTGGAGTCCACTGTATGCGTGACGTCGGCGTTCGCCGTACTGATGATCTCCACCGACGCCACCACGGTCACCTGTTCGGTGACCGCCCCGAGCTCCATCGTCAGGTCCATCCGGGTGACTTGGCCGCCCACCAGCCGGATGCCGGGGCGAATCGCGGTCTTAAACCCCGTCATTTCCACGGTAATCGTGTAGGCGCCCAAGACCAGCGATGGGGACGAGTAGGCGCCGGCGTCGTTCGTTCTTAGATCCGTGACGACGCCCGTGTCGTCGTTCCGCACTTTCACGCTTGCGCCCGGGATGCTGTTCCCGGTCGGATCCGTGATCACGCCGGTCACAGTGGCTCGGTCGGCTCGTTGCGCAAGAGCCGAAGCGGCGATGACAAGAAACAGGGCGGGGAGAAGGACCAGCCTAAGCACCAGGCGAGACTTCACGGGCACACCTCCAAAACCGAGACGCGCCCAGACGAGAGAGGAGCCGACCGCCAGGCGGGTCTCGTCGAAAACCTTTTATCAAGACCTGTTAGGGCTTGTCAATATGTTTGATGCGGTGCGGTTGATGTTGTGGGGCGGCCCAGGAGGGGTGCCCCACAAAGCAGCAGACAGACCCGTTGGCTCAGTTGCCGGACCTCAGTTTGAGGATGGTCAGCGAGTGCTTCGGGAACGTGTAGCGGATGGGATTTCCGCCGCCGCCCACCGGAATTTTCCTTGTCGTTGGCCGCACCCGGCGATCGTCACCGAAGGTGTGGACCTCCTTCAGATTGGCGTGGTTCATCTCCCACACTTCCATGTCACCGGAAATTTTGCCCTCGGCATGGTCAATTTGGGTTGCAATATCCATCTTCTCGCTGCGGTTCAACACGTTGAGATAGACAGTCCGGGTCTTCGGGTCATAGGTCGCGGACGTGTCCAGGTAGGGAAGCGGTCCGCGCTGGCCAACCTTGTAGGTTGGAGACGACACCCAAAGGTCCAGGGCCGTATAGCCCCTTTGCTTGGCATACTCGGCGATGGGGAAGTAGATCGGCTGGAGGAACAACCCTTTCTTGTTGGTGAATATCGGCGCGATCACATTGACGATCTGCGCCAGGTTGGCCATCTTCACGATATTCGCGTGGCGGATGAAAGAGTTGAAGAACATGCCCATCGCCAGGGCGTCTTCGTAGTTGTAGATCTCCTCGAGGCGCGTGGAACCGGTGGCGAACTCGCTGCTGCCCCGGGCGCGGTACCAGACGTTCCACTCGTCGTAGGCGATGTAGATCGGCCGCGGGTTGGCCACACCGGACTGAGCCGCCTTGATGAGCCCCGCCACCACCTCAATCCGGTGGTCAATGTCGTGCGAGGCCGCCAGGAACTCTTCGAAGTTGTTCGAGCGATTGCCGATGTAGGTGTGGAGCGAGATGTAGTCAATATCGTTCTTCAGCTTGTCAAGCACAACGCGGTTCCAGCCGATCCAGTCCCAACCCGGGCGGAAGTTGCTGGAGCCGCTGGCGATCAGCTTGATGGAGCCATCCGCGCGCCGCATGGCCTTGGCCGCCTCGAGGGCGAATTTTGTGTAATCCTCCACGTTCTTGTGGCCCAACTGCCACGGGCCGTCAATCTCGTTGCCCAGGCCCCAGTACTTCACGCCGTACGGCTTGTCTCGGCCGGCCTTGCGCCTCTGCTGCGCCCAATAGGTGTCGCGCGCTTCGTTGGTGTATTCCACCCACTGGCGCGCGTCCTCCACGGTGCCCAGCCCCGCATTGATGCAGATGTAAGGCTCCACGCCGGCCCGCTCGGCGTACTTCAGAAACTCATCGGTGCCGAAGGTGTTCGGCTCGAGCGCGCCCCAGGCCCCCTCCGGGCGAACCGGCCGCAGGTGCTTCGGACCAATGCCATCCTTCCAGTTGTATCCGGAAACGAAATTGCCTCCCGGCCACCGAAGCATCGTCACGCCCAGCCCTTTGATGGCTTCCATGACATCTATCCGGAAGCCGTCCGCGTCGGACAGCTTGCTGCCCTCCTCATACATGCCGCCGTAGATGCAGCGGCCGAGATGCTCGGCGAAGTTACCGAAGACATGAGGATGGACCTCCCCGATGACCCGGTCCGTATCAATCTTGATGCGCGCCGCCGGCGCCTGGGCCACCAGGCGGGGCGTCAACTGCAGCACGATGGCAAGACAAAAAAGACACCGAAGTTTTCGCATACACTCTCCTCTCGCTTCCGATTCAGCGGCATCATAGCAGGCTTGCTGAAAAACCCAGGCGGGCAAGAATGCCTGTCCCGCTGGTGTACTGTAGTCAGCAGCCCGTGGTAGAGGCCAGGGAATTGCTTTTCTGTTCTCTTCATGCGGCCTCTCCGCTATCTTAGCGGAGGAACGTCTTAACCTTATATGCGATGCCGTCCTCTCATGGCTGTGTGGTGCATGCTGAGTGTTGCTGTTCCCACGGCGATCTTCCAGGACGTGACGGCCGCGAGCGGAATTGATTTCCGCCACGAGAATTCCCCGACCAGCGCCAAGTACCTCATCGAGACCATGGGCGGCGGCGTGGCGCTGCTCGATTACGACAACGACGCGGACCTCGACTTGTTCTTTACCAACGGCGCAGAACTCTCGGATCCCATGCCGCCGGATGGAAAACCGGATAAGACGCAGCGGCGCTACGCCAACCGCCTGTACCGCAACGATGGGAACTGGAAGTTCACCGACGTCACCGCGCGGGCCGGCGTGGCTGGGTTGGGGCACGGCTACGGCATGGGCGTGGCGGTCGGCGACTATGACAACGACGGCTTCCAGGACCTGTACGTGACAAACTACGGCGGCAACGTTCTCTACCGCAACCGGGGTGGCGGGGCCTTCGAAGATGTCACGGCGAAGGCCGGTGTCGCTGCGTCGGGATGGAGCACGAGCGCCGGCTTTTTCGACTACAACCACGACGGGAAACTCGACCTGTTCATCTGCCGCTATCTGGACTGGACCTTCGAGAAAAACATTCATTGTGGGGAGCGGAAGCCCGGGCAGCGGGCCTACTGCCATCCCGACAATTTCAAGGGCGTCACCAACCTCCTTTTCCGGAACAATGGTGACGGCGCCTTCTCCGACGTCTCGGAGGAAGCGGGCATCGCGGGCCTGGCCGGCAAGGGACTTGGGGTGGCGTTTGGCGACTACGACGGGGACGGGTGGACGGACATCTACGTAGCGAACGACTCGGTGATGTGCTTCCTCTACCGCAACCAGGGCAACGGGACGTTCGAGGAAGTGGCGCTGCTGGCGGGCGCCGGATACAACGAGGACGGCAAGCCCTTCGCCGGCATGGGTGTGGACTTCGCCGATTACGACAACGACGGCCTGCCCGACATCTTCGTCACCGATTTGTCCCTGGAAACCTACGCTCTCTACCGGAACCTTGGGGGCGGCCACTTCCAGTACTCGACGAACCAGGCCGGTGTCGGCCAGGCAACGAGGGCGTTCTCCGGGTGGAGCACGAAATTCTTCGACTACGACAACGACGGCTG
>JBKKAI010000569.1:0-3667 GCA_046714815.1 Terriglobia bacterium
CGGCGCCGAGGTCACGCTGGTCGAGCGGGAATCGCGCATCCTCGGCCAGTTCGGGCCGCGCATCGCGGCGGCGGCGCGCCGCACGCTCGAACAGCGGGCACGGTTGTTAACCGGCGTCCGCGTGGAGTCGTTTGAGTCGGCCGGCGCGAAGATCAGCGCGATCCGCCTGTCGCGGCGCGACGACCGCGGCGGCGGCGGTCAAACCGAACGGGCCGGCGAGCGTCTGGAAACCGACCTGGTGCTTTCGGTTATCGGGCTGGTTCCGCGCACCGATCTGCTCAAAAACGCGGGCGCCCGGCTGGCCGGCGACGGCACACTGGTCGTGGACGATCGCGCAGCCACATCCCTGCCCGGTGTCTATGCCTGCGGAGTGTGCATCTCCGTGCCCCAGGTCATCACCGGCCGCCCCGTGTGGTGGGCGCAAGGCGCGCTGGCCGACAAGACGGCGCAGGTGGCGGGAGCAAATG
This sequence comes from Terriglobia bacterium, assembly GCA_046714815.1. Classification (GTDB taxonomy): domain Bacteria; phylum Acidobacteriota; class Terriglobia; order JAJPHL01; family JAPKYU01; genus JBKKAI01. The sequence continues at coordinate 468 of JBKKAI010000569.1, forward strand.
CGGCGGGCGGCGACGCCCGGCTCAGCCCGGCGCTCGGCTCCGTGCTGCTGCGCGTGCTGGAAACGGCGGTGGGCCGAACGGGCCTGTCGCAGGCCGAGGCGGCGGCCCATCTCGGGTCCGACCAAGTGGCGGTGACCACGGTGCGCGCGCCTTCGCATGAGCGCTACTACCCGCTGGCGAAGGCCGTGACGCTCCAGTTGTGCTGGAGCCGGCGCGACGGCCGCGTGCTCGGCGTCGAAGCGTTTGGGGCCAGTGGCGCCGGCGCAATCGGCGCCGGCGGGACCAGCGGGGCCGCCGGTGTTGACAAGCGCATTGACATTGCGGCCACCGCAATCGCCGCCGGGCTTTCGGTGGAACAGCTGGCCTCGCTCGACTTCGGTTATGCGCCGCCCTACAGCGCGGCGCGCGACGCGCTGAACGCCGCCGCCACGGTGGCCGCGCAAGAGCGTGCCGGACTAGGCCGCTTTATCGAGCCCGAGGAACTGGAACGCCGCCGGCGCGACATCCAGGTGCTTGACGTGCGCACCGGCGGCCTGCACAAGACCGCGCCGGTCCCCGGCTCGGTGGCCATACCGCTGACCGCTCTGCGCCAGCGGCTTGGCGAGCTCGACCCGTCGCGGCCCGTAGTGACCGTGAGCGATACCGGCCGCCGCGGCTGGCTGGCCGCCCGGCTTCTTTCCCAACGGGGCTTCTCCAACGTCATGAACCTCGCCGGCGGCCTGAAAGCCTGATCCCTGGCGGGCCTGTCGAAGGAGACAGGCCAATGAGTCCTGTGTGGAACGATCCGGCGCCGGCCGACGGCCGCCGCTACGCGCCAGAGGCGGTTTTCGAGGCAGGCGAGCGCAACCACCACATTTCCAATACGGCCTATCCCATCGCCCACGCGATTACCTGGAAGCCATACCGTATCGGCCGCGAGCGCCACACCGAAGTGGTCCGCCGCGCCTTCGAAGGTCTGGATAACATTTGCCTGTACGCTCACATCCCGTTTTGCGAAGTGCGCTGTTCCTATTGCGAATACACCGTTGTCGGCCGCCACGAGCTGTCCCAGGCCTCCGAGTACATGGGCCGGCTCAACCGCGAGCTGTCGCTTTATCGCGACCTGCTCGACACAGGGCGCCGGACACTGCACGGCTTTGACATCGGCGGAGGCACGCCGTCGTTCGTTGAGGCCGAGTTCATCGCCGAACTGGTGGAGAATGTCCGCGCCGGCTTCCGCTTCGCGCCGGGCGTTGGCATCAGCATCGAAACCACGCCGAAGATCGCCGCCGCCGCGCCCGAAAAAATCGCGGCTTACCGGCGCGCCGGTATCGAGCGCATCAGCATGGGCATCCAGGTGATCCAGCCGGACCTGCTGCGCGTGCTCAACCGCGACGGCAACGGCGTGGAGCACCACCATCGCGCCGTCGAGAACATCCGCCGCGCCGGCTTCCACAGCTTCAACGTGGATTTGATGTACGGCTTCGCCGGCCAGTCGCTGGAGAGCTGGCGGGCGACGCTCGATCACGCCATCCGGCTCGACCCGGAAGCTATCACCCTCTACCGCATGCGCTACAAGCTGACCCGGATTTCCGACCAGGCCTCGAAGGTGACGCTTGACGCGGTCCGTCCGCAGGCAGCGCTGGCCAAGAAAATCCTGGCCGACGCCGGCTACATCGCCAACCCCGGCAAGAACACTTACAGCCGCATCCCCGGCGACACCGGCGCCAGCAGCTACATCACCCGCCGCGTGGTGGACGGCATGCCCTATCTCGGCATCGGGCTGGGCGCACAGACCTTCACCCATACCACCATCTGCTACAACGATGGCGCGGCCGGCAAGAACCTCGCGCCTTACCACCGCTCGGTGGATGCGGCGCGGCTGCCGATCCAGGACCTGTACCACCTGCCTCGAGCGCACATGATGGCCAAGATGATCGCGGTGAGCTTTTACTTTGGCGAGGTGGATGGCGCGGCTTTCCGCCGCAAGTTCGGCGTCACGCTCCAAGAGGCCTATCCGTCCGAGGTCGCCTTCGTCCTCGATCGGGGCTTGATGGAATTCACCGGCCGCGCGCTGAGCCTCACCGAGAACGGCGCCACGCATTTCAACGGCGTCATCGCCCTGTTTCACGCTCCGTCGGTGCAGCGTTACCTGGCAGATCGCGATCCGGAAACGGCCGGCGACATGGACCGCAACCGGCAGCTTGCCCGCGCGGTTGCGCGGCAACCCGAAGCGTCCTGGGAGCGCGGGCATCTTGCCCGCTCTTCTGTGGATTCCGCGGTTGCGGGCGGGACGTCCGAAGTCGCCGGGCAGGAGGCGCCGGCATGAAACCGGTGGATTTCGCCAATATTCTTTTCGGCGGCCAGTGTAACCGTTTTTGCCCGTTCTGCATCGGCAAGGCTTTGCCGAAAGGCGTGGCCGTCAACAACCTCTCGCTGTTCCCTCCGCGCAACCTCGACCGCTTCATTGACGAAGTCAACCGCCGCGGAGTGCGACAGGTTGTCTTGACAGGGACGACCACCGACCCACAGCTCTACCGGCACGAGGCGGCGCTGCTCGACCTGCTGCGCAGCCGGATCACCACGGGCGCGCAATACTCGGTGCACACCAACGGAGTGCTGGCGCTGAGGAAACTCGATGTGTTCAACCTGTACGACCGGGCGTGCCTCTCCTTTCCGTCGTTTGTGACGGAAACCTACGAGAAGCTGATGGGATCCCGCCGGGTCCCAGACCTGGAACTGATCGTCGCCCGCGCGCGGATCCCGGTGAAGGTTTCCTGCGTGGTGAATGAACACAACCTGAACGAGATAGACGCGTTCCTCGATCGCTGCCGGCAGATCGGCGTGCGCCGGCTGGTGCTGCGCAGGCTCTACGGGGAAACACGCCGCTGGCCGTTGCTGCTCGATCAGCCGGTGGCGCGGTATTACCGCGGCAACCCTGTCTACGACGTCGGTGGCATGGAGGTCACCTACTGGGATTTCGACCGGTCGGAAAGCACCAGCATCAACCTGTTTCCCGATGGCACGCTGGGAACCTCCTACTTGCTGGCCGAAACGCCCCAGATCCTGCCCCGGCCGGCATGAGCCGTGGCGCAAAGCTGGAGGTGGGCGGGTGCTTCTGATAGTCTGCTGTAATGAGACGATTGGTCCCCATCGTTGGGTACGTGGTTGGATGCTGGATTCTATACGCAGTCGCCGTCGCGGCCCAGGCGCCTGCCGCG
>JBKKAI010000570.1:0-8244 GCA_046714815.1 Terriglobia bacterium
TCCTGCGCGGCCACCGCTTGTTGTTCCTGCGCGGCCGCCGCTTGCTGCGCCCGCCCGAACGCATGAGGTCCATTCAGGAGCATCACCAGCGAAAAAATGATCGGTGCGAACATGCGATAATGGTTGGCTCTTAGCATGAGTTTTTCGGTTCGAACTCTTGTTTCGAGGACAGCAGGATCCATGGACTTTACCACAGCGTTCGAGTTCGTAAAACAGCAGTCGCGACGCACCATCGAGAAGTATCCCGGGCTGCACCCGATGTACACCACCGGGGGACATTGGGACCGCGCCGGCGAAAAGTGGACCCATTGGTGCGAGGGCTTCTTCCCCGGCATGATGTGGCTGATCCACAGCCGGACCGGCGACGCCTGGTGGCGCGAGCAGGCCGAAGCGTACTCGCTGCCGCTGGAACCTCGGCGGCACGACCGCAAAGTCCATGACCTGGGTTTCATCTTCACCAGCACTTATTTGCCGTGGTACGAGTTGGCCGGCGACCGCCGGCTGAATGAGGTGCTGATCCAGGCGGGCCGCACGCTGGCCATGCGCTTCCAGGAGAAAGGCCAATACCTCAGCTCGTTCCTTGGCGACGATTCGCTGTTCATAGACATCATGATGAACGTTGGCATCATCTTTTATGCGGCGCGGGAAACCGGCGACGCGGCGCTGCGCGAGGTCGCGATGCGCCACTGCCTCACCACCAGGCGGGTGCTGGTGCGCGGCGACGGAAGCACCGCGCACGAGGGCCTCTTCGACACCCAGTCGGGAGAATTTCTGCGCCAGACCACGCGGCAGGGCTACCGCGGCGACAGTTGCTGGTCGCGCGGCCTGGCCTGGGCGTTGTACGGCTTCGGCACGGCTCACCACTACAGCGGTGATGAAAAGTTTCTCTCCACCGCGCGCGCCTGCGCCGGCTTCTATCTGGAGCACACACCCCAGGGCGTGCCCTGGTGGGATTACGACGTGCCGGAGGGCAAGCTGAGGATTTACGACTCTTCCGCCGCGGCCATCGCCGCCGCCGGGTTGTTCCGCCTGGGCCGCGCGGCCGAAGCCCGCCCCATCGTCCAGGCGCTCTGCGACCGTTTTCTGGTGAAGGAAGGCGATGACGGCGTGCTGTCCCAGGGTGTCTACCACCTCCACAAAAACCTGGGCGTCAGCGAATCGGTGATCTGGGGCGACTACTTCTTCACCGAGGCGCTGCTCGCCGCGATGAACACGTAGCACAGGCATTCGAGCCTGTGCTACGCCAGATCGCCGCGGTCGTCGAAGCACAACGGCTCGGTGGGCCCGACCCGGTAGTTGTCGGCGCCGGCCAGTTGCCGGGCCAGGGCGGGAGTGGCCAGGAAGTCAGAAAGCGACAACGTGTTGCGGATGCGCGCGGCGCGGACGGCTTCCGGGCCGGGCGAACCGAGGTTGCCCAACAGGAACTCGAGTGCCGCGCGGTCGCTCGAAAAATGCATCGGGACGCGCATGCCGTTGAAGCTGAGCGCCGCGAGCCCGTTGGTGTAGGTGGCCGGCAGGTTGATCTTCTCGAAGAGCCGGCGATGGATGATATCCGCAAAGCCTACGCCGGTGGCATTGCCTTCGCTTTCGGCGGTCAGGTCGCGGGCATAGATGCGCCGGATGCGGGCGGCGCCGTCCGGATTGAGCGGCGACAGGTCGGGATGCGGCGTGCGGCCGACCACCTTCGTATCCATGCCGGTGCCGGCGATGTTCTTACCGATCTCGTCGAGAATCAGCAGGTCCATTTCGGGAAAGGGCAGGCGCGAGTACAGGCGGCGGGCGCAGGCCAACAGGCGCCGCTCGAGGGCTTCCAGGTCCGCGGCGGGCGCTGCGCCCACTTCGGCCAGGCGGTGCCCGTCGTTTTCCACCAGGCCGAGGCCGGCCCAGACGCGGCCGCTGGCGAGCGCATGCCGGCCCATCGCCAGCAACACATTGGCGAAGCCCAGCCGCATGCTGTGGCGGTGGAAGCTGCGCGCGCCGTCCAGCTTTCCCAGCCCCACCGACAGCATCTTGAACAGGCCGCTCTCGACGTCGCCGTCGAAGGTGGTGTGCGGCTTCACCCGGTTGATCACCAGCACGCGCCCGGCTTCAAACGCGGCGCGATCCATGAAGACTTCCACGCCCTCGGGCGTGGCGCCCAGGCTTCGGGTTTCGAGCGACGAGACGAGCGGAACGCCCGCACTCGCCCCCGTGACGCCATAGTCGGCCAGCACGCGCCGCTGCCCGTCGGCTGTGGCGCCGCCGTGGCTGCCCATGCCCGGCACCACGAATGGCTCGGCGCCGGCTTCGCGTAGCGCCGCGCAGGCGGCCGCAATCACCTGGGCAATCCGGTCAATGCCGCGGCTTCCGCAGGTCACCGCGATCCGCGCGCCGGCCGGCAGGCCGCCCAGCAGCGGATCGAGTGCGCCGCGCACCGCACGGCCGGGATCCTCGATCGGTGGGGCGCTGGCGCCCAGTTTTTGCACCCGGTGAAACAGGAGCGGGGATTCGCCGGGATCAGGCATGCGGGCTGACGTTGTCTTTCAAGCGGGCGGGATCGGAGCCGTTCACTGCGGTGGGACCGGATCCGCTCAGCGCCGCCGCCGATCCTGCCGCCATACGTTTTTCGTCGTTTCCGTTGGCGGACAGCGGCGCAAACAGCCTCTGGACGTCGTCGGACGTCAGGAAAATCCGCCGGTCAAGGCCGCTGTGCGTGAAAACCATGGCCCGCGCCAGCCACCGCGCAAGGAAGGCGTTGGCCGCCAAATGCTTCAGGAAATAGGTGAGGAGGGCCTGGTGAAAAGCCAGCCGGGCAAGATCGGGATGCCGGCGGGCGCTCACCCCCTTTTCATGGACCGTGCGGGCCTGCGGCAGGAAGTAAACTTTCCAGCCGTCGGCGCGGGCGCGCTGGCACCAGTCGTAGTCTTCGTAGTACAGGAAGAAACGCTCGTCCAGCAGCTCGATGCGAGCCATGGTTTCGCGGCGGATCATCAGGAAACTGCCGGAAACGGAGCACACGCTGGCGACCTCATCCGGGCCGATCCAGCGCATGTTGTACTGGGCCAGGGTGCGGCTGCGCGGGAAAAGTCTGTCCAGCCGGACCGCCTTGCAGAGCAGCGAGAAAGGAGTCAGCCGCCCGCGGTGACTGGCCGGGTCGAGCGCACCGCCAGGAAATGTAACCGCGCCGCCGACAATGCCAACCCCCGGGCTTTCCTGCAGAAAGTGGGCCATCCGGGCGATGCTGTTCTCCGCCACTTCGGCGTCCGGATTCAGCAGCAGCAGGAAGTCGCCGCCGGCCTGGGCCAGCGCCTGGTTCGAGGCCCGGGCAAAACCGAAGTTGGTGGAATTGCAGATCAGGCGCACCGCGGGGAATTCGCGGCGGACCATCTCGACGCTTCCGTCCGAGGACGCGTTGTCTACCACCCAGACTTCCAGCTCGATGGGAGAAGAAACGCTCCCGAAAAGCGCCCGCAGGCATCGCCTCAGGAAAGCACAAATGTTGTAGCTGACGATGATGACGGAAACGCCCGCGCCGCCCCCGGCGGCCCGGCCTTCATTGTTTGGCGCAAGAACACGTTCAGACATGGATGGTTCAGACATGGATGGGAGCCGGAAAAACTACGCGAACATTTTATGGCGGGCGGTGGGGGCCGTCCAGCCGGATAAACAGTAAGTCAAATGCGGTTCCGGGGGCCGGTGTTGTGGCTTTCAGCCGGCCAAGTCCCTCGCCGCCCCTTTCTCGCCGCCCTCTCCGCCGTATCCGTACCCGTAGCCACCGGAGTTGTAACCGCGATAATAGCGATAGTAGTAGTCGTAGCCGACGGAGCTGAAGTCCACGTTGTTCAGGACCACGCCGATGATGTTGCCGTTCACCTGCTGCAGGTGGCACTTGGCATGGTTCACCAGCTCCCGCGGTGTCGCGCCACCGTGAGCCACCAGAATCACGGCCTCCACCTGCGCGGCGAGGATGCGCGCGTCCGATACGTGAAGCACCGGGGGAGAGTCCAGGATCACGTAGTCAAACCGTTCCGGCGTTTCGCGTAAAAGCTGGCGCATCATGTCGGAGGAAACCAGTTCGGCCGGATTGGGCGGGATGGGGCCACAGGGAATGGCATACAGGTTCGGCACCAGCGTCGGCACTACGACTTCATCGAGCGTGGACTGACCGGTCAGGTAGGTGGAAAGGCCGGACGGAGTGGCCTTCAGGGTGAGCAGGTTGGCAACGCGCGGCCGCCGCATGTCGGCATCAACCACCAGCACCTTGCCGCCCAGTTGCACCAGGGTCATGGCCAGGTTGACCGCCGTGGTGGACTTGCCTTCTCCCGGCTGGCCGCTGGTAATCAACAGGACCTTCGGAGGCCGCCCGGAAGTGGACAGCAGGACGGAGGTCCGCAACGAGCGGTAGGCCTCGGCGAGCTGCGGATTGCCGTGGCCACCGACCAGCTCCGGATGCGGTTTGGCGGCGGACCCGGCGGCCGGTGCGGCAGACGGTTTAGGCAGTTCGCGCCGCGAGCCGTATCCGTATCCGTATCCATACCCGAGTTTGCCGCGGCCGTTGGAATTGGCGGCGGGGATCACACCGAGCGCGGGCAGCCGCAGATAGCGCTGCACGTCGTCGGGCGTCTTCAAGGTGTTGTCCAGGAATTCCTGGAAGAGCGCCATCCCGACGCCAAGGCCCATGCCCATCACCAGCGCCAGCGCCAGGTTCATCATCTTGCGTGGCCGGAAGGGGCGCAGCGGAATTTCCGCCTGGTCCACCACGCGAATGTTACTGGCCTTCAGGCCGGCCGAAACGCCGGCCTCCTTCAACCGCTGCAGCAGGCCCTCATAGAGCTGCTTATTGCCGTCTACGTCGCGCTTGAGGAGGTTGTACTGGATGGATTTTTCGCCCACTTCGTTGAACTCGCCGGTCTGGCGGCCGACGGCCTCCCGCAGCAGCTTCACGCGGTGAACAGCGGCTTGGTAATCGTCGGTAACACGCCGCGCGAAAGCGGTCCGCTCCTTGTTCAGGCTCCGCTCCATTTCGTCAATCTGGTTCTTCAGCCGCTTGACCTTGGGGTACTCCGACGTAAAGGTCGCGCTCTGCTCCGCGTAATCACGGCGCAGGTCGGCCAGCTTCATGGTCTGTTCCTGGTAAATCCGGTTCTCCAGGATCCCCGGCACCGAAGAGATATCGCCTCCCTTGATCTGGCTGTAGAGGGATTCCTTCTGTATGCGGTCGGCGTCGGCCCTCGTCAGCTCTTCCTCCAGTTGCTTCAGTTTCTGCGAAACGATGCTCTGCTTGTCATCTACGAACAGGATGGAGTTCTGCTTCGCGTACTGCTGCAGCTTGTTTTCCGATTCTTCCAGCTTCTCCTTGAGGTCGGCGAGCTGACTGCGCAGCCATTCGGAGGCTTTCTGCGTGGCTTCCCACTTCACCTCGAGGTTCTGGTCAATGTAATTGTTGGCCAGCGTGTTCACCACGCGCGCCGCCAGCGCCGCGTCGCTGGCCTCGAAGGCGATTTCCACCAGGCGGCTCCGGCGCACAGGGGTGACGGCCAGCCGGCCGAGAAAACTCCGAATCAAATTGTCGTACTTGGGATCGAGCCGGGGTTCGTCGAGCTTTGTTTTCGGCGGAGTGCTCCCGGCCCAGAAGCGCCATTTCGAAGACTGCGCCGTAAATTCCGGCACCTGATCCAGCTTCAGCTTGTCAATCACCCGGCGGGCCAGCGTCCGGCTCTGCAGGGTGCGATAGGACGTTTCCAGGTAGTCGTCGTTGTTGGGGTTGAACTCGATCACTTCCTTGAACGACAGGATGTTCTGCGCTTCGCTGTCAATCTGCAGCACCGCGCGGGCCCGGTAGGTGGGGGTTTGCCGGAAGGTGCCTACCATTACCGTCAGCACCACCAGAAACAGGATACTCAACACAGTCCACTGGCGTTTGCGAAGCACCCGCCAGTACTCCAGCAGTTGGAAACTCCCTTCCTCCTCCTGCTGGTGGACGGTGTAGGCCGGAACCGTGATTGTCGCCGGAACATCCGGCGTGCGGGATGAAAGCTTTTCCAATGAGGTCTGGTCAGGCACTTCGATTTACCTCGCTCGATGAAACAGGTTCTAGCGGCGCCAGATGAGCATGCCGGTGGCGGTCTGAATTCCCATCTCCAGGGCCCGGATCGCTGATTCCTTGCCCATGCTGCCTGGAATAAACAAGATGTCGTTGGCGCCCATCATGATGTCTGCATCCTTGCCTTTGAGGATGCGGCCGAGGTCGAGTTTCTCCTCGACCCGTTTGCCGGCAAGGTCCATCCGGATGATCAGCGCTCTTTTCTGGCTGGCGGACTTGGTGGTGCCCCCGGCCATGGCCAACGCCTGAATGGCCGAGATATTGTCAAAATCGGTCAGAGGAAAGCCTCCGGGACGGGTCACGCTGCCGGCCACGTAGACCGTGCCCGCGGTCACCACCTTCACGACGTCGCCCGGATAAATCGGTACGTTGTACTTCGGGTCGCCGGTGTGAAACAGCTCCTTCAAGGGAACTTCGACGACCTCGCTCTTGACGCCTCCGGGGGCGACATCTCCGGCATCGGCCACGCCCGCTGCCAAGGCGTCGGCGGCTTCGGTGGCCGCGCCGCCTGCCGAGACCAGAGGCTGCGCGGCTGCCTGAGCCAGACGCGGCTTGCGCGTGATCACGATGCTGCGGCCCGGGTGACGCAGCGGGCCGTCGGACAGCCCCTGTGCCATCGCCAGCACTTCCACCAAGCTTTTCCTGGTCTGGATGTGGTACAGGCCCGGCATTTTTACCGCGCCCACTACGGAGACCGGGTCGGCCTTGAATTCCTTGAGGAACACCGTGACCTGCGGTTCCTTGATGTAAGTCCGGCGCAGCAACTCGGTCAGCACCCGTTCCAGTTGCATGGGGCTCAGGCCCGCGGCCCGGACCGAGCCGATCAAGGGAAGCGAGATATCGCCGCCCGCCGAAACCCGCACCGTCCGGCTGAGTTCCGGCACCTCGAAGACCTGGATGTCCACGAGGTCTTCGGGCCCAATTTGATAATCCAATCGCTCCGACGTGGAGCCGCCGGACACAGCCATTTGTTTTAACCGCTCGTTTGCTTCCCGAACGGCCGCCCCAGGCTCATAGGGCAGTTGCGCCGCCGCGGCCAAGCCAAAGAGAAAGATGGATAGAATAGAGGCTCTCATGGGTCACCTATGCCAAACCCTAAGATTGTAAGGGAGTTCCTGCCGGCAAGCAAGCTCCAATCCAGGCGCGCCATGCGCGGATGGCAACATGACAGTGATAGATTCATTTCTAACTGGTCGCAGACCTAGCGATAAAACCCGCCCTGGTATATCTCCACGGGAGCGTCGCGCTCGCGCCTGGCTTCGCTGCCGCTGCTCAGGCCGCTGGGCATACCGCTGGTGAGAGCGGCGGCAGTCCCGGCGATCCAGGCGTACACGAACGCGTTGGCGGGGATCTGGAAATTGAACTCCGCCATCGAATGCACCAGCAGCGGGAGCAGCGCCCCCGCGCAGCCGGCGGCCAGAATCTTGTCGCGGGTGCGCGTGGCCAGCAGCGTGTGCCGCGCGGCACGGGCCACCAGGACCCAAAGCGCCGAGAACAGCACCAGCGCCGCGGGAATCCCCAGCTCGGCGGCGAACTGCAGGTAGTCGTTGTGCGCGTAGTCTATGAACTGCACCACTGTCTGCGACTGATAGTGCGGGAATGCCCATTGGTAAGCGCCCAGGCCCACGCCGGTGAGCGGGAAGTCGCGGATCATCCCGGCGGTTTCCCGCCAGATATGCGAACGGAGTTCCACCGTCAGAAAGCCCGGTGCGGCCAGGGTTTGAAAGCGCTGCAGCACCGGCGACAACCCGATCCAGACCGCATAGGCCAGGGGCAGCCCGAGGACCACCAGGGCCACTGCCAGGCCGGGACGCCGCTCGCCCTGGAGAGCCATGACGGTCACCATCAGCAACCCGGCCAGCGCCGCCATCAGGCCCATCCGCGACTGCGAAAAAACCAGCGCCAGGAACATTACCGTGAACAGCACGACCTGGACCATCCAGGGTCCGGGAAGCTGAAGGGCGACGAATCGCTTCCAGGTGTGCCGGCCGCCAGTCTCCCGGCCGGGAAAGCGGAACAGGATCACGGCCAGGACAAACGGCAGCGACATCCCCAGCAACCCGGCGAAATTGTTGGGATTGATGTAGGTGCCGGTGGCGGCGTGCAGGTTGAATCTCTTGGCGTAGGCGAAGATGTAGTGCCAGCCGGCAAGATACTGCACC
>JBKKAI010000571.1:0-7042 GCA_046714815.1 Terriglobia bacterium
AGATCGAGCCGGCCGTCCTGGTCATAATCGGCGGCCGCCACGGCGTCGCCGGCCGAGAGCACCCACTTGGCGATGTGCTGCGCACGCGGGTCCACCTGAGTGAGGACATCGCCGAGCCTCGCGTCGAGGCCCGAAGCCGATGGAGGAATTTCCGCGAGCCGGAAGTTGACGTTCCCCGCGGTCACGCGCGGCATCAGGATGCCGCGGTACACGCCGGCCATGGCCAGTCCGGCCAGCGCCAGCACTCCGGCAGCCCGGCGCAGGCCGCGGTCCCGGTAGAGTTCGCTCAGGCGGCGCGCCGCGCCGTCGCGCCTCATTTTCCGTGCATGCAGAAAGGCGAACCGGAAAACCGCCACCGTGAAGGCGGCATAAAAGAATGTGTAAAGGCTGGTGACGGCGTGGAAGGCCATGTCCACCAACGTGAGCGCGATGCCCAGCGCCACCTGGCCGGCGCGCGACGAGGGCGAAGTCTTCGGGTCCGTGATCATGTAGAACACGAACAGGAAAAACGGCGCCGAGGTCAGCGTGCCGAACACCAGCGCCTCCGGCGGCAAGTACCAGCGCATGATCCAGGCGCGCAACAGGATCTGCAGGACGTAAGTGGCCAGAAAGGAGATGATGAGCGCGCTGCGCCCGATCTTGAAAAAAAACAGGCACAGCGCCGTCATCACCATGAACGCCGACATGGCCCACGTGCCGCCCCACTGGTAGGCGGGCGCCGTCGAGATCAGGTCGCCGCCGATCAGCAGTGAAACCGCCACGCCAAACAGCGACGGGTTGAAGACGTGGCGCCCTTCGTACGTCAGAAGAAACTTCGAGCCGACGGCGAGATACACCGGAAGGAACAACAGGTAGTAGTTGTGCGAGTAATTGAGCAGCAGCGCCAGGGACGCGCCGGTGATGTACGCGCTCAGCGGTACGAGGCGCTCGCCGCGAAGCAGCCGGCTCAGCGCCATGTCGAACAGGCAGGCGGCGGCCACCGTCAGCAGGATCTGCCCGGGCGTACGGTTAAAGCGTAGCCAGATGCAGCCGATGACGGCGTAGACCGTCAGGATCAGCGCAAAGGGAATCCGCGGGTCATTCGCCGCGGGCCACAGCCAGCGATTCCCGCGGGCCGGCGGCGGTTCCGGAACCTGAATCCGGATAGCCGGCCGCGCGGCAGCCTGTGTGCTCATGGATAGGGTCTCCGTTTGTGCTGCGTCACAGCATCGCCAGTTCAATGTAAGGCACGCGGCCGTCGAGTTCGCGAACCGCCTGGTCGTCATCGGGGCAGACGCAAAAAAGCCTGCCCGTGAAGGCGACCCGCGAATACCCGTCGAGGATGGGCAGCAGCGGGTCGTCCTGGTGAAATCCGGTGTAAAGATAGTCGAAGCCCTTGGCGGCGGCGTCGTCATACAGACGGCGCAGCAGGGCCCGTGCGACTTCCAGGTCGTCGCCGTCAACCGCTCGAAAGCAGGCATAGCAGGCGTTCACCGGCGTCCCGGGCGTGGGCAGCGGCGGGGCGGACCACAACGCCGCGCCCAGCCGCAGCAGCGGGCGCAGGCAGCGCAGCAGCGGGTCGTAGCCCATCACCACGGTCTGCTTGAACGCGCGCTGGTCCCAGAGGCCCATGACGCCGGCCACGCGGCCGCCGCGCAAGGCCACGTAGAGTTCCAGGCGGCCGGCGCGCCGCAGCCGGCTTGCGGAATCGGACAGGTCCGCTGGGCAGTGGACCGGAGCGAACTGGAACCGGCGCGCGTTGCGGTTGAGACACTCGATGATCTCCGGCGTTATTTCGCCGGCGCGCGCAATGCGGCAGCCGTCTCCGGGCGCAGGCCTCAGACGCTTCCGCAACCACAGCGCCGGAGTCACCAGGCCGCCCAGGTCGTGGTAAGCGGGCAGGCCGGCGCGGCCGGTGGCGATGGTGCCGAGTGCGTTCCGGTTGTCCTCGAAGATGACGGTGAAGTACAGGCGCGCGCGGCCGTCCTGGTGCAGGCGCCGGAAGTAGCGGTAGCCGCGCGCCACCAGCGTCCCGCCGCGATACTCGGGCAGCAGCCGCAGGTCGCCCAGGTAGCCGGCCGGCTCCACGCGGCCGTTGATGAAGGCGGGGCGCACGGCTCGCGTGCCGAAGCCGATGATTTCGCCGGCGCCGTTCCTGCCCACCACCACCTGGCAAAAACCGCCCTGCACGCCGGAACCGATAAAAAAGTCCGGCTCGCGCCGGAACGAAATCCGCATCCGCCGGCCCATGGGGATTTCGGCCATCAACCGGCGCAGCGCGGCATCGTCGCAGGGCTGCGCCAGGTCAAAGCGCACCGGCATGCTGCTCCTCTGCTGCGCAGGCGGCGGCAGGGCCGCTACCGTTGCCGCCACCGTTGCCGGCGGCAAAGGCGCCTTCAAACCGCGTGGTCCAGCCCGTCTGGCGATGAAGCGACGCGGGCTTGGCCACCCCCATGCGTTGCCCGAGCGCTTGACAGGCGCGCAGGTAATCCGCCTTCGCGTTGCGGCGGATGCGGAAAACACGCACCGCCCCGAGCTGGTTCAGGCGGCGGCAATAGCCGTAGTGATACTGCGCGGCGAGCTTCTGTTCCAGGCACTCGGCCAGGCGGCCGGGCAGGCCATCGGCCAGGCCCGCGGCTTCGAGGAACAGCGCGTAAAACGGCGGCTCGGCCCACTCCGGCGCCAGCATCGCGAACTCCGGCGTGATGGCGAACGCCGCCAGCGCTTCGTCCAGCGCGCCCCGGACGAACGCCTCATTCAGTTTCTCTCCGCGCAGGTCGGCGATGCCCGCCGTCCGGCCGATGAACTCCACGGCCGGCGCGGCCCGGATTCTGCCGATCACACCGACGGTATCTTCCAGGCGATACCGATAGAGGCCGGCCCCGGTGGTGATCAGCACCGTGTAACTGCGGCCCATTTCGAGCTCATCGGCGAGCCGGGGCTGCGCCGCGTTCCCGGCATTCACGGCGTTCCCGGCGTTCTCTGCGTTCACTTCCAGAAACTCGTAAAAATGGGAGGTGAGGCTGACGACGCCGCCGGGCAGGCCCGCCAGCGGCACTGAAACAGCGCCCTCAGTGGCCATCAGGCCTTTGCCCTGGATCTCGACGCCGGGAAACAGGCTCTGCAGTTCCGGCAGGCTGCGGGCGGCCTCGGCGCTCGTCCAGCAACTGATCAGGGCCAGCGACGGCCAGAGCCGGCGCGGGTCAAGCGCGCGCGCGCCATCGAGACCACGGGCCAGCGCATCAGCGCGGCGTGGCTGCGGCAGAAACCGCCGCGCCAGCGCCAAACCGGTTTCCGGATCGAGCGGTGTGGGCGGTGTCAGTGTGCCGCGGCGCAGGTCGTCTATCAGCCGGCCGCTCCAGGCTTCCAAGCCGCGCACCAGCAGCGTGAGGAACGACGGATTCCACACGGAGATCCATGCCAGGTCCTCGGCTTCGACGAGAAAGCGCAGCGTGGAGTATCGGTGCGCCTCGACGTCGCGCACCGCGCCTAATTCATTGGGCGCGGCCAGCAGCGAGCGCACCTGGCTCTGCTCGCGCTCCTCAAAATACGATGCGTCACCCGGCACACCGGCGCGCAACCCGCCGCGCGTGACTTCCGGCGCCTGCCCGATGGGGCTGATCGCCCAATAGCTGCGCCCCTTCATGATCGCGGGGCGCTGCCGGCGGAGATCGCCCATCCAGGCCCCGATCGCCCGCCGGTACTCGCGAAGAAAGGCTCTCGTGTAAGGAATGTATTTTGTCGCGGAGGAAGTCCCGCTGGTCCGCTCGAGAAAAAGCACCGGCTCGGCGGTCAGCACCCGCGGCTCGCCATCCTTGATCGCTTCAATCCAGGGCGCGAGGTCGTCGTAGCCGGCGATCGGGACGGTATCCTGGAACTGCCGGATGGATCGGATCTGGCCGAAGTTGTAGCGCCGCCCGTAGGCCGACTCCGCGTTCGCGCGCAGGATGCGGCTGAGGATTTCGGCCTGCGCCTTGCGCGGGCGCGCGGTGGCCCGCTCAAACGCCGCGTGAATCAGGCGGTGCGAACCCCACCACTCCCGGATTGCAGACCGCTCGATGTCAGACCTGAACATGGATGCTCACCGGGAAAGGCGCACAACGGAGCGCGGCGGCGGGTGTTTTCTCGAACTAGGGAAGGGCGCCGCCGCGCCCTGTGCGCTCTGCACGTCGCTTTTCAGGGGTTGCTCCGCGGCCTGGCCGCATGCCTCGCGCATGATTCTTGCCGCCAGACCGCGCATGTTCTGCGGCGCGATTTCCGCCAAACACACCAATTCGTGCCCGCCCGCGAAGCCGGGATTTCGTTGGAGGAAAAAACGGACGTGTGGGTTCTCGCGATGGTGCGGCGCGATCTCGGCCAGCTCAGCCGTCAGTTGGCCGTGCGAGTCGGCGAACTGCACGGTTCCCGTCGAGGGCCGGTAGTCGGCGGGAAAGCGCGCGCCGGCCAGCGCATCGAGGATTCGCTGCTCCGGCTCGGGCGTCGGCCGGTCGAAGCGTGGATAGAACTCGCGGAAATAAATCGGCAGGAAAAGATACGTGCGGTATCCCTTCGAGATCAGGAACCAGTAGAGCGGGGTCTCTTCGCAGGAACGCTTGAGCTCGCCGGCAAAGCGGCACCAGGCGCGCGTCAGTTCCTGCGAGCCCCAGTAAGGACGGTCAATAATGGTGTCGCCGGAGAACAGGGCCCGGATCGGGCGGCCGGCGCCGTGCGGCGTGGAGCTTTCGCTCCGAGCCGGCGTTTCGGGCGAGTGCGCCTGGCGGACGCTACGCAATGCCGCGGCCGGCGCCTGCATTACCGCCAGCGTGGAGAAACCCGCCAGCGCGCCCGACGCGGCGTCGCGCAGAAGGATCACCGCGACTTTGTCCGCCAGGTCGCCGCGGAATCGTGCGGCGTCCACGCAGTCGTAGTGCCGCGCGAACAGCGCGAACATGGCGTCCACCGCGCCCGCCTCGAGTTCCGCCACCGGAACAATTTCGCTGGCTACCCTTGCGCGCTGCATGGCTGATTTACGCGGCGGAACAGCGCCTCGCGGTTCCGCCAGAAGAAAAAGACAAGATACGAATACAGCGCCACGTCGGCCGCGGCCGTCAGGCTGTTGATAAAGATGTAGGCCGGGTCCGAGGGCACAAAATAGATTGCCTGCCGGTGCGCGCCGGTGCCGTAGAACCAGGCGGCGAAGGTAATCTCGGCCGCCAGGCTCAACTGCAGGGCCGTGGAAAAGCGGCTGGTGTCGCGGTTGAAGGCGTTCTCGGTGCCGCGCGCTTCGCGGCGCAGCGCGCCGATCAGCCCGATCTGAAACAGGTCGTGCGCAATTCCGTACAGCGGGTTCCAGCCCAGCGTCACGTAAAGCAGCCACAACTCCACCAGCCCGCGCGCGGCCATGACCGCCAGGTGCCAGCCGAACAGGCGGCGCAGCGGTGGCGCCACCCGCGGATGGCGCGCCAGGAACCAGGGTGTGACGAACCACGCGATCAGCGCGTAATTCAGCCACAGCAGCTTGGGCAGCGAGATCGGCCCGCCGACCATCGCCGAACTGTTCTGTTTCACTCCGAAGGCGACGACCACCGCGGTGACGGCGAGGATGCTGTAGATCAACGACAGCTTGTAGCCGTCCGCCTCCGTACGCGGCACGTAGACTTCGCTCTCCACCGAGCTGGTTACCGGGGATGGACTGGCAGGCATCGGAATCAGAAAGCGATCTCGACCTCGTAGGCCGCTTCCGGCGCGCCGGGCGGATCGGCCTGCGGCTGCGGCGCCTGGACCGGCGGTGCACCGCCGGTGGCCTGCAGGGAGGGCTGCGCCGCGCTCGCAGCATGTTTGCGCAGCCAGCGGATGTGCGGCCCCATCACGTCGCTTCGCACGTTGTGAAACGCCGCACCGCCGAACGCCTGCACGTTCCGCGACTGGATCCGCAGGATGTCCAGGTCCTGCCGGATGATGCGCCGGCAGAGCGGCTCGAAGTAGAGGCGCACCAGCCGTCCGAGCGGCGGGAAGCGGTACGTAATCACGGTGTACACCGCCGTCTCGCTGGCGGAAACCGGCGTGCATTGGGACGTGATGATGAAATGCCGGCTGCCCGGAGCGAACGCTTCGGCTGGCCGGGGCTCGCCGAAGCGGTAGTCCACGCGGCTGACCGAGGGCAGGATGAACTGGTCTATGTGCTGCATCGCCTCCCGGCTGGGAAACAGCAGCCGCGAAACGACGCTCGGCGCGATCGGCTCGTTGATGAACTCAACTACGGCGCGGTCTTGCAGGCGGCGCACGCGGGCCGTAAGCGTCCTGGCGTCGTGTTTGCGGAACCAGCCGGCATGGACATAGGCGGTGTGCGGGCAGTCGAGGAAATTCTCCAGGCAGGCCTCGACCGGCGCTTCGAAGCGGGTGCGCATGGTGAAGCTGTGCCAACCCGGCTCGCCGAGAAACGGGAAGCGGAAAGGCTCGCGGTGCGGCGCGCCCTCGCCCGGGTAGACCCAGACGAAGCCGTCCTGCTCCACGACGGGAAAGCTGCGCACGCCGGCGCCTGGGAGAACCGCGCCGTTCGAGCACAGCGATGGAATGTGAGTGCAGCGGCCTGCCGCGTTGTAGCGCCAGCCATGATACGGGCACTCGATGGCGTCGCCTGCCATGCGCCCGGCCGAGAGCGGAGTGTTGCGGTGCGCGCAGCGGTCTTCGAGCGCGGCCGGCCGCCCGCCGTCGCCGCGGAACAGCACGATCGGCCGCTCGAACAGCATCCGCCGGATCGGCCGCGACGCGAGCTCGCCCCGCTGGGCCGCGATATACCAGTAGTCCGCCAGCGCCCCTGGGCCTTCGGAATCCATGTGTCGGGTGAGTCTGCCCCCAGCCGCGGGCAGAGTCAAGCTCCCCGTGTCACACTTCTCCCAACTGTCACACCGCCAGCCGCGCCCGGCCGTGGCAAAAGCTGCCGGTGTAGCCGAATATCACCCCGGCTTCCGGCGGCTGCTCCGGCAGCGGCTGAAACAGCGGAACTAGCCGGCAGACGAGGCGCGCCCCCGGCTGTCGGGAAAGCGGAACAGTGTGGCCGCGCGGGCGCGTGTCAGCACCTGAC
>JBKKAI010000572.1:0-4325 GCA_046714815.1 Terriglobia bacterium
TGCATTGCCGAGACCAGCGCTCTCACGGTGCGCGAGACTTTCGTACGTCTGGCAGCCGCGGGACTTGACTCAATGCCGGGTGGCGGCGCGGAGATTCTTGACGATGAAGTCCGGCAGCGCATTAGCCGCCTGAAGTGCAACACCGAAGAGTGGCTGATGGTGCATCGTACCGCGCACCAGTTGGGGATACGCACAACGGCCACCATGATGTTCGGCTGCGGAGAGACGATCGAGCACCGCATCCGGCATTTCGAGCGGGTCCGTAATCTTCAGGAAGAAACCGGCGGCTTCACCGCCTTCATCCCCTGGATGTTCCAGCGCACCCACACCTCGCTCGGCAACTTCATCCAGGAAGAGGCCACGGCGGTGGACTACCTGAAGACCTTGGCCATCGCGCGCATGTTTCTCGACAACATCGAGAATGTCCAGGCATCGTGGCTGACGCCGGGGCTGAAGCTGGGACAGATCGCGCTGCGCTTCGGCGGCAACGACCTGGGCAGCATCCTGATCGAGGAGAATGTCGTGTCGGCGGCCGGCTGCGTCAACCGCACCAACGAAGAAGAGCTGCGCCGCGCCATCCGCGACGCCGGCTTCCGCCCGGTGCAGCGCGACACCCTGTACCGCACGTGGTTTCTCAAGTGATCGTCTTCCGGCCGCTGCTCGCCTCGACGCTGCTGGTTGCGTTGCTGACGCTGCCCGGGCCCGCCTCCGCCGCCGGCTGGAAATACAAATACCTGGCCGTGGTGATCCAGAACTCCGGCGCGCACCGCGCCAACG
This sequence comes from Terriglobia bacterium, assembly GCA_046714815.1. Lineage (GTDB taxonomy): Bacteria > Acidobacteriota > Terriglobia > JAJPHL01 > JAPKYU01 > JBKKAI01. Next base: position 778 of record JBKKAI010000572.1, read on the forward strand.
GGCTTTCGCTCATCGAGCTGCTGAACCGCGTGGCGGCCATCAAGCCCCGCGGCGTCACCATCGCCATGCTCGGTTTCTCGAAGGAGTTCAAGCAACTGGACGAAGGCCGCTTCGCGCGCCGGACGGCGCAGTTGCTGGGCGACACCGCCAACTCGGCGGAGATGCGCGAGGCCGTGGCCGAACTGGTGTTCCACGGCCCGTCGCCGGTCTTTGACGCGGTGGGCGAGGCGCTCGATGCCGCCGCCAGGAACCCGGACGGGGCCGTGCTGCTGGTTTCGAACGGAGTTGACAATGCCAGCGACGTGTCGTTCGACGACCTGACGCGCCGCGCCGAAAAAGCCGCCGTGCCCATCTTCGCCTTCTACTATCCGACCAACCCGCCGCTCAACGGCGACTCGCGCATGCGCAAGCTGGCCAAAGTTTCCGGCGGCCGCTACATTGACGTGCGCCTCAAGGACTGCTGGGAGCAACTGGTCGCCGCGCTCTCCGCCGCCCAATAAGGGAGATTGGAATCAAGAGCTTGCGATTCCAGGATGGGATATACTCGCCCGCCAGGGAGATCGGACATGTACTTACGATCAGTGCTTCAAGCGGTGATGCTCCTCTGGGCTCTCACGCCGCTCGCGGCCCAGACTCAGTTCGCCTCGGTCCGAGGCGTTGTCGAGGACTCCTCAGGCGCTGTCGTGCCTGGCGCCACTCTCCGCCTCACTAACATCGGCCAGAACCGCCCCTGGACCACGCGGTCGAACGAGTCCGGCGCCTACATCTTTCTCCAGATCCCTCCCGGCCACTACAAACTCCAGGTGGAAGCGATGGGCTTCAAGAGGTTTGCCCGCGAAGGACTCATTCTTCAGGTCGCGCAAATCGCCGAGCTCAATGTCGGCATGGAGGTCGGCTCTCTCACCGAGACCGTTCAAGTCACAGCGGAGACGCCTCTGCTCGAGACCGCCAGCTCGACGCTCGGCGAGGTCGTCAACTCCATCACGAGTGAGAACCTGCCTTTGAACGGCCGCAACGTTCTTCAGCTCGTAGCGCTGACTCCGGGCATCAACGCCAATACCGGCTTCTACAACAGCGGCTCAGGCGGCGGCAGCATCAATGCCGTCGGTTTTTCCGCCAACGGCGGCCGCAACGTCTCCACCGCCGTCATGCTCGATGGCTCGCCGCAGGAGGTCATGGGTTATAACCAACCCGCCTATGTTCCGTCGCCGGACGCGCTCCAGGAGTTCAAGGTCCAAACGAATTCCATGTCGGCCGAATACGGCCGCACCGGTGGCGCGGTCGTCAACATGGTCCACCGTTCCGGCACCAGTGGGTTTCACGGCGTTCTCTACGAATTCCTGCGGAACAATCGGCTGGATGCCAACGGATTCTTCAACAATCTCAACGGCCGCCAAAAAGCCGCTTTCCGCTATAACCAGTTCGGCTTCACCGCCGGCGGACCGCTGACGACCTCCCGGCAGACAACTTTCTTTTTCGTCAACTACGAGGGGATTCGCCAGGTGAACCCCGGCTCGGCGACCTTCACGGTCCCCACCGAGGAGATGCGCCGTGGGGATTTTTCCCAGATCAATGGAACCGTTTACGACCCGAACACCATCAACGCCGCCGGCCAGCGCCTGCCGTTTGCCGGAAACCAGATCCCCTCGGCCCGTTTCAACCCCGTCGGCGTGAAGATGATGTCCTTCTATCCAGCCGCCAACCGCCCCGGAGTCATCAACAACTTTTTCTCCCAGGCCGGCAGCCGCAGCAACCGCAACAACGTTTCCTTCAAAATTGACCGCCGCATCTCCGAACGTCAGAATCTGTTCGGCCGCTTCTCCTGGGAAAACGCCACCACCGATTCAGCCAACCATTACGGCAACGCGGCGACGGGCAGTCCGGGCTTCAGCGGCACCCGCAACCGCAGCGGCACGATTGACGACTCCTACCTTCTCGGATCCTGGATCCTCCACGGCAACTACGGTTACGCGTACCACGCCAATCCAAGGGGCCCGCTCGAGAATACGATTCGGCCCAGCGAACTCGGCTTCCCCGCCTCCCTCGACGCAGTCGCGCAGTTTCCCATCTTTCCGAGCGTGTCGGTGGCTGGTTACAGTCAGCTCGGCCCCGAGTCGAGCTACATCATCGGGAACAAATTCGAAACCCATACCTGGACCGGCGATGCTTCCCGGCTGATTGGCACGCACACCATCAAGTTCGGCGGCAGTTACCGGCTCAACCGTGTTTCCAACTTTCGCCCCAACAATCCCGCCGGACAATACAGTTTCAACGACGGCTTCACCCGCCGCGTTTTCAATCTCACCGGCGGCGGCGACGCCATCGCGTCGATGCTGCTGGGTCTCGCCGGCAGCGGCCAGATCCGCTCCGAGCCCAACCTCGCGCTTCAGGTGATCTACGGCGCGCTCTACCTCCAGGACGATTGGCGCATTACCCACCATCTCACGCTCAACCTCGGTCTTCGCTGGGACGCCGACTTCCCGCAGACCGAGCGGTTCGACCGCGCCTCGTGGTTCGACCTCGACGCCCAGATCCCCCTGAACGTCCCCGGTCTCGGGCCCTTTTACGGCGGACTCGTGTTCGCCGGCTCCCGCACTCCGGGCGCTCCGCGCGGCATCAGGGATCTCGACAAGAACAATTTCGCGCCCCGGATCGGCTTGGCTTACAAACTCGCCAGCCGGCTTGTCCTCCGCGCCGGCGCCGGTATGTTTTATTCGCCGACAACCGGAATCGGTCCCAACGCCACCAACGCCGGTGCTCTCGGCTTCAATGCGATCACGCCCTTCACCTCCAGCATCGATGGGGGTCGAACCCCATACGCCACACTCAGCAATCCCTACCCCGACGGCTTCATCGCCCCGGAAAACGGCCAGAACGGCCTGCTCAGTTTTGTCGGCCAGGGCATCAACGGCAATTTCCGCTATGACCGCGTCCCCTACTCGGTCCAGTGGAACTTCAACGTCCAGTATGAGCTGCCCGAGAGCATGCTTCTCGATGTCGCCTACGCCGGCAACAGCGGCGTCAAGCTTCAGGCAAATGCCCAGTTCAATCAGGTCCCCGACTCGGCGCTCGCCCTCGGCAACGACCTGAACGCGGTCGTCGCGAATCCATTTTTCGGCATCCTGCCCGCGGCCACGAACCTCGGCCGCGCCACCACCACCCGATCCCAGCTCCTCCGCCCGTACCCCTGGCTCACCGGCCTCACCCAGCAATGGGGGACGATGGCCCACTCCAGCTATCACGCTCTTCAGGTCAAGTTCCGCAAACGTTACTCCGGCGGGCTTCAGTTCCTGGGCGCCTACACCTGGTCGAAGACTCTGGACGACGTCTCCTCCGTCGCCGGATTCCTGGGCGATCAGAACCCCGGCTACACGAACAACAACCGCCGCGACCTCGACCGGTCGCTCTCCGCTTCGCACATCCCGCACAACCTCGCGTTCAACTACCAGTGGGAGCTGCCCGTCGGCAAAGGCAGGCGTTTCCTCAACAGAGGCGGAGCGGTCAATCAAATCCTCGGCGGCTGGACTCTCAACGGCATTACCTAGCTC
>JBKKAI010000573.1:0-7181 GCA_046714815.1 Terriglobia bacterium
GGCCTGGTCCGCGACGGCGCGGTCCTGATCCGCGGCGGTTGCGTCCAGGCGGCCGGCCCGGCCGCCGCCATTCTGAAGCGCCCGGAAGCGCGCGCTCACGGCGTGCGGGTGATTGATGCCGGTGGCCGCGTGGTGATGCCGGCGTTCGTGGACAGCCACACGCACCTGGCGTTCGCCGCGCCGCGCCTGGCCGACTACGAAATGCGCCTGGCCGGGCACAGCTACGAAGAGATCGCGCGCGCCGGCGGCGGCATCCATTCGAGCGTGGCCCATTGCCGCGCCGGCACGCCGGAGCAAACGGCCGCGCGCATCGCCGCATTCGCCGGACAGGCGCTCTCGTACGGGACCACCACGCTCGAAATAAAAAGCGGCTACGGCCTCGACACCGAAACTGAACTGATGGTGCTGCGGGCGATCCGCCAAGCCGCCACCCTGACCGATGCCGAGCTGGCGCCCACATTCCTGGGCGCGCACGCTGTGCCGCGTGGAATGGCGCGCCGCGATTACGTACGGCTGGTCATCGAGGAGATGATCCCGCGCGTGGCCGCCGAAAAGCTCGCCGAGTTTTGCGATGTCTTCTGCGACCGGGGCGCTTTTACCGTAAGCGAGGCGCGCCGGATTCTGGAAGCGGCCGCGCGGCAGGGGATGCGGCCAAAGCTGCACGGCGAGCAATTGGCCCGGACGGGCGCGACGCTGCTGGCCATTCAACTGGGCGCGGCCAGCGTGGACCACCTGGAGCGCGCCGGCCCGCGCGAAATCCGCGCCCTGGCCCGCTCCCGGACCATCGCTACGCTGCTGCCCGGCGCCACCTTCCACCTGGGCCGCCGCGATTACGCACCGGCCCGCGCGCTGGTGGAGGGCGGCGCGGCGATTGCGCTGGCCACCGACTTCAACCCCGGCACCAGCCCGACGCTCAGCATGCAGATGGTGCTGTCGCTGGCCTGCGCGCAGATGCGCCTGTCTCCGGCTGAAGCCATCGCCGCCGCTACTGTGAATGCCGCCCAGGCCCTCGATCGCGGCGGCCGCGTGGGCACACTCGAGCGGGGCATGCAGGCCGACATCGCCGTGATGGATGCCGCCGACTACCGGGAAATTCCTTACTATTTCGGAATGAACCATTGTTGGATGACGATCAAGCGCGGCAGGGTTGCCTGGCGGTGAAAATGAGAACTCTGGTTGAGTGTGTGCCGAATTTCAGCGAGGGGCGGGACCAGGCGAAGGTCGAAGCCATCGTCGAGGCCATCCGCGGGCCGGGCATCTCGATTCTCGATCGCGAGATGGACGCCGACCACAACCGCTCGGTCATCACCTTCGCCGGGGGCCTGGAACAGGTCGGGGAAGCGGCGTTGCGCGGCGTGGCGCGCGCGGTCGAGCTGATTGACCTGAACCGGCACAGCGGGGCGCATCCGCGGCTGGGCGCCGCCGACGTCGTGCCGTTTGTGCCGCTCGAGGGCGTCACACTCGAGGATTGCGTGGCGCTGGCGCGCACCGTCGGCGAACAGATCTGGCGCCGGCTGGGTGTGCCGGTTTATTTTTACGAGGCGGCGGCCACCCGCCCCGAGCGCCGAAACCTGGAAAACATCCGCCGCGGCCAGTTCGAGGGACTACGCAGCGAGATCGGCAGCCTCCCCGAACGGCGGCCCGACGTTGGAGAAGAGCGCCTCCTTCCCACCGCGGGCGCCGTGGTCGTTGGGGCGCGCAAGTTCCTGATCGCTTACAACATCAACCTCGATACGCCGGATGTGGAAATCGCCAAAAAAGTCGCCCGCGCCGTACGCGCCTCGAGCGGCGGGCTGGCCTTTGTCAAGGCCATGGGTGTGGACCTGAAGGGACGCAAGCTGGCGCAGGTTTCGATGAACCTGACCGACTTCGAGCAGACCCCGGTGTTGCGGGTGTTTCAGGCGGTGGAGAAAGAGGCGGCGGCGCTTGGCGCCGGGATCGCCGGCAGTGAAATCATCGGACTGATCCCCAAGAAGGCGCTGGAAATGGTGGCGGCCTCGACCCTGAAAGTGGAGAACTGGGATCCCGGGCTGATCCTGGAGAATCGCGTTGCCGCCGTGCTGGCCGGACAGGCTTCCGCCGCTTCGCTGGGCTCGAAATGCGAGATGCTGCTCGAGGCGGTGGCGGCCCCGGCGGCAACGCCCGGCGGCGGCAGCGTGGCCGCTCTGGCCGGCGCGCTGGCGGCGGCGCTGGGGCGGATGGTGGCGGGGCTGTCGTCGGGCAAGAAGGCCTACGCCGCCTACCAGCCGCAGCTCGCACGCGCCCTCGACCGCCTGGAAGTTCTCGGCGGGCAGATGCAGCAGGCCGTGGACCGCGACGCCGCCAGCTACGACCTCGTCACCGCCGCTTACAAACTACCGAAAGACGATGCCGGCCGCGCCGAAGCGATCCAGCAGGCTCTGCGCGGCGCCACCGAGGCGCCGCTGGGCGTCGTCGAGCGCGCCGCCGAAATCCGCCGGCTGCTCGACGAGCTGGCGCCCATCACCAGCCCCAACATGGCCAGCGACATGAAGGTGGGCGCCCTGATGGCCGACGCCGCCCGCGAGGGCGCTCGCGCCAACGTCGAGATCAACCTGGCCTCGATTCGCGACGAAGCCTACGTCCAGTCTGTCCGCCGCCGGCTTTCGTAGAAGATTTCTCGAACTTTTCCGGCGCGCGTCTCGTACCTTGGGATGAGAAGACAAGGAGGAACACTGTGTTCTGCACACATTGCGGAAAGCAGGTTGCCGGGCACGACCGTTTCTGCGCGCAGTGCGGCGCCGCTCAGAACGTCGCCGGCGTCCCCATGGCGGCGCGGCGGCTGTTTCGCCCTCGGGTGGGCCGCAAGATCGCCGGCGTCGCGTTGGGCTTCGCCCATTACTTCGATATGGACCCCACGCTGATGCGCATCCTGTGGGTGACCCTGACGCTGCTCAGCGGCGGGATGGTGCTGGTGGCTTACATCGTCGCCTGGATCCTGATGCCGGAGGAGGCCTATGCCGCCCTGCCCGCGCCGTCGGCCGGCGGCTCGGAACCCAGCCCGAATGCGGGCTAGCGCGGCTCGTTGAGGTTCCAGCGGAGGTTCAGCTCGATGCGGTTTGAGCCGGAAGGCAGGAAAGCGCCGGCCGGGCCGAACATCATGCCCCGCTGGACATGGTGCTTGTACAACCCCAGGTCCAGCTTGCCGTCCATGAAGGAACGCAGCCGGAATCCTTTGTAGACGTGGAAGAAATCGCGCTCGTAGCTGAAGCTCTTGTAACGGAAGCTGAGCGGGCGGACCAAGCCGCGCGAGCGCAGGACCCGGTTCTCATCGGCCCGGCGGCCGAAATCTTCCAAAGCGCCGAAAAGCGAGTTCTGCTCCACCGTCCGCGGCCGCCAGAATACCCGGGCCTCGGCGGCGGCTTCCCTGTCCTGTGGTGAATCTTGATTGTGCTGGCCGGCCGCGCCGCCCAGCGCCGGAAGAAGAAACAAACCCGCGGCAACGATTACGAAAGCCACCCGCATCCGCGGCGGCGCAAATAAAGAGACGGCCATGGGGTCAACCTCCCGATGGCTGGCGCGGCCCGGTGAAACCCGACCGCCCAGTATAGCACCCTCGCGGGCCTTGATATCGCTTGCGAAGGCCGGTGAGCCGTACTATGCTTTTGGGCGCGGTCAAGAGATCCAGGGTTCCGGTACCTTAACGAAAAGACAAATTCTGTTCTAAGAGGCGAAGGAGCCTCGCTATGAAAAAGCTTACACGCTTGTTTCTTGCGTTGGCCTTGGTGGTGGTGTCGGCAACGGCCGGATGTGCGAATCTTGCGAACGACACCTATGTTTTTCGCGCGCTGATGACCCCGGAGAATGAAGTGCCGCCCATCGCGGGACTGAACGCCTCCGGCACCGCCATCGTGTTTGTTCACGTGGTGCGCGACAACCGCGGCAATGTCACCAGCGGCACGGTGGACTTCCGCGTGGACTTTCGCGGGTTCCCCGCCGATGTCGAGTTCACCGGCCTGCACATCCACCCCGGCCCGGCCGGAGTGAATGGGCCGGTCACTATCAGCAGCGGGGTCAGCGGCGGGATCACCGGGGCATCCGGCACGATCAGCCGCCAGACTTTCGTGGCCAGCAGCGCCACCGCGGCCTTCAACTCCCTGACCGGGCTGCTGAGCGCGCCCGACCAGTATTACATCAACCTGCACACGCGGACCAATCCAGGTGGCGCGATCCGCGCCCAGCTTCAGCCGGCCGACGTGGTGGTGGTGCGCGGAGCCATGAGCACGGCCAATGAAGTGCCGGCGATCACGGCCTACACCGCATCAGGCTCGGCCTCGATAACGGCCTACGCCAGCCGCGATGCCAACGGCGCGGTCACCTCCGGCAGCGTGCTGTTCGATGTCCGCTACAGCTTCCCCGGCGAGTTCAATTTCACCGGGCTGCAGATCCACCCGGGGCCCGCGGGGATCAATGGGCCGGTGGTGATCAACCCCGGGGTCGCTGCATTCACCAGTGCGACCGGCAGCGGCTCGATCTCGCAGTGGGCCGAGGTCACGCCGGCGAATACCGCGGGACTGGCGGCGCTCGACTCCCTGTTCCGGAATCCGGACCAGAACTACGTCAACCTGCATACCTCGGTGAACACGGGAGGCGCGATCCGTGCCCAACTCCAGCGCACAGACACGATCGTCTTGCGCACGCACTTGTCACCCGACAACCAGGTGCCGCCCATCGCGGGACTGGCGGCCAACGCCGCGGGCAAACTGACGCTGCACGTGACGCGCGACGGCGCCGGAGACATCACTTCTGGTACCGCCGTTTTCGATGCCGGCTTCGAGTTCCCGGCCGTAACGGAATTCACCGGCCTGCATATTCACCCGGGAGCAGCCGGGGTGAATGGCCCGGTGGCGATCAGTTCCGGCCTGAGCGTCGTAACCGCGCCTGACGCCAGCGGCAACTTCTTCCTGTCGTGGGACGTGGCCGCCAGCGATACAGCCGGGGTGAACGCGATGCGCGGCCTGCTGGCAAATCCCGCCGGCTACTACATGAACCTGCATACCCGCGCCAATCCGGGCGGCGCGATCCGCGGCCAGATGTCGCTGCCGGGCGAGCCCGAGGTCAACCTGACGCTGGATCCCGGCTACTACGTCGTGGAGGCAACGCTCGATTCCGGCCAGCCGGCAGGCGTCTGGGGAATGGTGGCGCTGGCCAATGCCCTGTCCGGCGGGTTCAACCTGGGCGGCGGATACAGCAACGGCGTTCCCGGCTTCGGCGCATTCGTGTTGAGGGAGCCGGCAACGGTGACGCTCAACGTAGCGGCGCAGGCGCTGCCCGGCCAGCCGGGCCCGCAGTTCAGCATGCGCCTGCTGTCGGGCGGCGAGGAAGTGCGCGGAACCACTTCGGCCACCGCCACTCGCTCGCTGGCGGCCGGCTTCCACGTGGTGGAAATCCGCAGCCTGTCCGGCGCCGGCACGTTCCAGCTTTCGATCCGCGCCGATGTCCTGCGCGAAGGAGGCATCGCCGGCGGCTATGCGCAGCCCGGCATCACCGGATTCGGGGCCTTTAACCTGGGCTTCAGGCAAGCGGTGCAGATCCGGCTGTTCGGGAAGAACTTCTACGGTGTGCTGGGATCCGGGAACCTGACGCTCACCCTGAAGGACCACGCGACCGGCGCCGTCCGCGCCCGCGCCCAGTAACCTCGACTCGTTCCCGGAGTGCGGCGGCCACATCGCCATAGCCGCCGCGCTCCGGGCTTTTTTCAGAACCGGTAGATCGGCGGCTTGATCCCTTTCACGCGCAGATAAACTTCGGCCTGCCCACGGTGGTGGGCCGTGTGGGTGAACATCCCGGTGAGCACTTCGCGTCCCGTGGTTTCCGGCAGGCCATGCCAGTCCACCCGGAACATCTTGTCCAGTTGCGCTTGGGTCAACCCGTCAAATACTTTCTCGCAATAATCGAACGAGTCGTTCAGCCACTGCAGGGCGGCCGGCTTGTCCAGGTTCGGCGGCTTCGACAGCCCGGACTTTGTCTCTCCCACCTGCGCAAACCGGAGAGCGTTGCTGAAGGCAATGTGAAACATCAGCTCACCGAAGCTCATCTGCTCTGGGTCGGGCTTGAACCGGTAGGATTCGGCCGGCATGGCTTCGGCCACAGCCAGGGTGAATTCCTTCGATGTCTTCCAGTGTCTCTTGAAATCGTCACGCCACTTATTTTGTTGTGCCAGGGCCGGCGTTGCCAGAAGCAACGCCACAAGAACTGCTTGTGCTTTCATCAAAGGGGGATCCGCTCCATTCTGCGCCACGGGTCAACCTACCGATGGCTGGCGCGGGCCGGGGAAGCTCGACCGCCCAGCATAGCACCGGCGGCAGCTTGACACCGCTTGCGAAGGACGCGTGGCTAGACTTTCGTTTCGGACAGCAATTGAGCGCAGGCCATGCCCCACTCCCAGCCGTAGCCCTGATCTTCCAGACTCCACCAGGCTGCCAGCACTGCCTGCGCCAATCCCCATCCCCGTAGCCGCGCACGGTCGAAGCCCAGATCTTCCGACAACCGATGGATCCGCCGCGCCAGAATACGTCCGGGCTGCGGCTCATCCAGGAGCCGCGGCGCCGGGTTGCGGAGCAGAGCGCCAACCTCGTAGGCCGGCTCCCCGATGACTCCCTTGGGGTCGAGCGCCAGCCACGGCTGACGCTCAGCGGCCAGAATGTTGTCGTGGTGGAGGTCGCCATGCAGGAGCATTGGCTCAGCCATCGAGCCGATAAGCTCGGCGAAGAGGGTTTCCGCCTCTTCGACCAGGAAGGAAGGGAAGGGACCGGTAGCGCCGCCATATCGCCGCCGCAACTTCGACAAGCCGGCAGCCCAGTCGGCAACCGTCGGGAACATGTGCTCCGCCGGCACAGGACGCCATAATTGGCGCATGACCCCGGCGGCGATGGCGGCCGCCTTTTCATCGTCGGGGAGACTCGAGAGTGGTGTTCCCGGCATGAGATGCTCCAGCAACAGCGCTCCTTGATCGGCATCGGCATCCAGCAGGTGGACGATCCCATGACCATCGAACAGGCGGAGCGCCTCGATCTCCGCCCTGAGTTCGGGCGCCGGAAAACCCAGCTTCAAGACCACGGGCGTGCCCTCGGCGGCAGGCCCCGCGGGTTACCCGCCGGGCGCGCCCCGGGGGGCGGGGGCAACAAAGTGGTATGACAACAGTGGGGAGGGGGGCAGGCCGG
>JBKKAI010000574.1:0-12417 GCA_046714815.1 Terriglobia bacterium
GAGCCCGGCGGGTTACCCGCCGGGCCGGCCGGCACGCGCGCGCAGCGCTTTCCGGAAAGCCGCGATGCGCGAGAGTTGGGACTTTGCTTTGGCCGCCGCCGCCGTGTGGGTGGAGATGGACGGCGATATCTGCCGCGACGCGCGCGTCGCGCTGGGCGCGGTGGCGCCGGTCCCCTGGCGCGCGCTCGAAGCGGAAAAAGTGCTGCGCGGCGGCAGGCTCCGTGAACGCATCGAAGACGCCGCGCGCGCCGCCACCGCAGGCGCCGAGCCTCTGCCGCACAACGGTTACAAAGTCGGCCTGGTCCGCGGGTTGGTGAGGGAGGCGCTCGAAGAGGTTGCCAATGGATAGGCAAAGTTTTCACAGCCTGATCGGCCGCATCCTGCAGCGCTTCGACCGCCGCCCGCCGCGCCCGGTCCTGGTTTACGGGCGCCGGGTGGCGCCCGCCGCCGGGTTCAGTCCAGCCGAGCTGGCCGAAGCCGGCCTCGATGAAACCGCTGCCCGAAACCTCGGCCTGCCGGTGGACGCCTCCCGCATGAGCGCGCTGGGATCGAATGTCTCCCCCCTGCGCGATTTCCTCCGCCGCTGACGCCAAACGGCCAAACGGCCAGACGCCGGCGAACTGGTTGCCGCGTATTGGCTGCTCGCAAACGGGGCCGTCAGTGGTAGGATAGGCGAGGCGGTTCCCGATGCGAACACCAGACGCACGTTAATCGGCGCTCGAAGCGCCGTTCCTTTCCTGAAAAATTCCGGCGGGAGCAGCTCCCGCAATTGAAGGCGGCGGCTGTGCCCGTTTGCCTTCTTTTTTGGTGAGCTTTCGCGAGGAAGAAGACTGTGAGCGTACGACTGGAAAGATTCCGGACCGAGCTGAGGCCGATGCTGCGCCTGGCCTGGCCGCTGGTGTTGGCCGAGATCGGTTGGATGGCCATGGGCCTGGTGGACACGATGATGGTCGGCCGCCTGCCCGACAGCGCCGCGGCGATGGGCGCGGTCAGCCTCGGCAGCATTCTTTTCTACACCATCGGTGTTTCCGGAAGCGGGTTGCTGCTGGGACTCGATACGCTGGTTTCCCAGGCGTTCGGCGCCGGAGACATCAAAGACACTCACCGGTCGCTGCTCAATGGCGTCTACCTCGGCTTGTTCATGACGCCGTTGTTGATGGCTGCCGTGTGGCTTTCCATCCCGTTCCTCGACCGGTTCGGGATCCATCCGGCGGTGCTGCGGGAGACCGTCCCGTACCTGAACGCCATCAACTGGAGCACGCTGCCGCTGGTGATGTATTTCGCCTTTCGGCGGTACCTGCAATCCATCAACGTAGTTGCACCGATCACTTTCGCGCTGGTCAGCGCCAACCTGGTGAACGTGGCCGTGAACTGGTTGCTGATCTTCGGCCACCTGGGAGCGCCCGCGCTGGGCGCCGAGGGAGCCGGCTGGGCTACGACCATCTCGCGAGGCTACATGGCACTGGTGCTCCTGGGATACATCCTGTATTCCGGGCGCGGTACCGGCCTGCTGCGCATGCCGCTCGGCCCGGACCTGGCCCGCATCCGGCGGCTGTTCGCGCTGGGGTTCCCGGCCGCGATGCAGCTTTGCATCGAAATTGGGGTGTTCGCCGTGGTCACCGCGCTCATCGCGAAGCTCGATCCGGCGTCGTTGGCGGGCCACCAGATCGCACTGTTGGCTTGCAGCTTGACGTTCATGGTGCCGCTGGGAATCAGTTCGGCGGCGGCGGTGCGCGTCGGGCAGGCGCTCGGCCGCGGCGACCTCGAGGGCGCGGAGCGCGCCGGCTGGACGGCGATGGCGCTCGGCGCCGCATTCATGTTCTGCGCCGCGCTGACGTTGTGGCTCGCGCCGGGCGCCATCGCCCGCGCCTTCACGCCGGACCCGGTAGTGGTCCGCACCGGTGTTTCGTTGCTGATTGTCGCCGCTTTCTTTCAGCTCTTCGACGGCATGCAGATCGTGGCCACCGGCGCGTTGCGCGGCGCCGGCGACACCCGCACTCCGATGATCTGCCATCTGATGGGTTACTGGGTCATCGGGCTGCCGCTGGGGCACTTTCTTTGCTTTGCCTGGGGATGGGGAGCGGCCGGCCTGTGGATCGGCCTCTGCATCGCGCTCGTCTTGATCGGCATCGTCCTGCTGGCCGCCTGGCGGGGCAAGGTCCAGGCCTTCTTCGCCACCGCGGCCGCCGGCGCCGGCCTCAGCGCCTGATACGCAGGCGGGCGCGCAGAGCCGGCTCCAGCAGGATGACTGTGCTACACGGGAAGTTCGATGATGAAGCGCGCGCCGACGGGTTCGTTCTCTTCGACGCGGATCGAACCGCTGTGCTCGTCAATGATGCGGCTGGCGATCGCCAGCCCCAGTCCGGTGCCGCGCCGTTTGGTGGAAAAGTAGGGCAGGAACAGCTTCTGCTTCAGCTCGGGGCTGATGCCGTGCCCGGTGTCAGCGACGGTGACCTCGACGGCCTCGCCGCGCAGATCGCAGGTGGCGATGCTCAGCTCGCGCACCAGCGAATCGCTCATCGCCTCGGCGGCGTTGTCCACCAGGTTGATGATCACCCGCTTGAACTGGTCCGGATCGAGGTTCACCGGCGGCAGGCCCTCGGCGAACCGGACGTCCATGTGGATACCGTCGAGGCGGCCGTTGAAAACCGAGAGCGCATTCTCCACGACGGCGTTCAGGTCCGAGGGCACCGGGTGGGCGGAGGGGAAGCGGGCCAGTTGCGCGAATTCGTTCACCAGGTTCTTCAGCGTTTCGGCTTCGCGCTCGATCAGGGCGGAGCACTCGCCGATCACGCGCAGCGTGTCCTCTGTCGGGTGCGCCGGGTGCGGCTGCGGCGAGGCCTGCGCGGCGCGCGCGCGCTCCACGTGGCGGCGGATCCGCTCGGCGGAGAGGGCGATGGGCGTCAGGGGGTTCTTGATTTCGTGCGCGATGCGTTGCGCCACCTCCCGCCAGGCGGCCGCCTGCTGCGCGTGCAGCACGTCGCTCATGTCCTCGATCACCAGGATGTACCCCAGGTTCTGATCGCGCCCGCGGGCGTCGGAGGAGTGCCGCAGCGAGGAGGCGGTGATGGCCACGTTCAGGCGTCCGGCGTGGCCGGCGAGCTCGAACTGCGCGGTAGCCGCGCCCATGCGCACCGAGCGCTTCAACAGGTGCTCCAGTTCGCGCAGGTCATTCCCGGCGAACAGGTCGCAGAGCTCCCGGGCCGCGTGCGCCCGCTCGGCGCCGAACAGGCGCTCCACGCCGGGATTGATCTTCAGCACCAGCCGGGAAGGCGAGAGCGAAATCACGCCGGTCGGGATGCTCTCCAGGATCGCTTCGGTGAAGCGGCTGCGCTGGTCCAGCTCGGCGTTGGCGCGCTCCAGCTCCGATGCCGAAGCAACCAGCAGCTTGCGGTTCGTCTCCAGTTGCGCGGTCATGCGGTTGAACGACTCCACCAGCGCGCCCAACTCGTCCACCGCGCCGGTCTGGATGCGGTAATCGAGGTGTCCGAGCGAGACCTCGCGCGTGGCTTCGGCCAGGCTCTGAATGGGCACCGTCACCTGCTTGGACAGGAACAGCGCCACCCAGGTGGTGATGAACAGGATGAGCACGGTGACCAGCGCCAGGATATTGATGTAGACCTTGCGCAGGTTCTTGAAGTCAGCCTGGAGCTGCTGGTACTCGGCGAGCTCGCGCTGCATCTCCACCAGCTTGCTGGAATAGCCGGCCGGCAGGCGATTGGCGGCCACCAGCCAGCCGCCGCCGGTCTCGAGCGGCAGCACCGCCACGGCATAGGGCGCCTCGCCGGCGCTGACCACGCGGCTCAGCGTGCGCCGCGCCGCGCGTTCCTCGGCCGGCACCCAGAAAAGCACGTCGGGGCCTTCGGCCGGAAAGCGCGCGCGCGTCTTGCCATCGGGCGCCACCCAGGCCAGGTGGTCCACCGCGTGCAGCCGCGCCGCCTCGGCCAGTCTCTTCTCGGCCGCCGCTGCGGCGTTTCCTTCCAGCCCGCTCGATACGGAAAGCACGGCGGCCACGCTGCGGGCATCCGCTTCGGTCTTGCTCGAGGCGTAATTGGAAAGCAGCGAGACAATTTCCCGCGTGTCGTGGGTGACCTTCTCGAATGGCTGCGTGAACCACTTGTTCAGCGTGCGGTTCACCAGCACATACGAGGAATAGAACAGGAACATTACCGGCAGCAGCGACAGGGCCAGCGCTCCGCCCACCAGCTTGAACTTGAACTTGGAGCCGAGCACACGTGCGCGCCGCTCGATGTACAGCTTGACGATGCTGCGCGCCAGGATAAAACCGAAGACGACGAACGCCAGCGACACCACCATCGAAAGCACGAACAGCAGGATGGTGGTCTCGCTGCCGGTCGGCCGGACGAACGGGATGTTCAGCGACACCTGGCTGAAGATGATCACCGCCAGAATGCCGACCAGCGACCCGACCGTGATCAGGAATTTCTTTTGGCTGGAATTGGGCGCCATAGCCACTGCCTTGCCCGCATTTGTATCATAGAACCGGGCCGGCACAGTAGGTGATGCGCGAGGCATCGGGAGAAAGCCTGGCGACAAAAGAAGTGGATCCTAACCCAGGGCTAAGCGGGGCTAAGCGCAATGCCGTTCACTTAAGCGAAAAGTGTTACAGATGCGTAAAGTGCGCGATCCTGGGAGCGCGGGCGTCTCGCCCGCAAATGCTTCAAACGAATCAACCACGGCGGGCAAGATGCCCGCGCTCCCAGGCTCCGAGAAGCGCCGGCCGCGACTACCCCGCCCCGCGCCCCCAGGCTCCGAGAAGCGCCGACCGCTTAATTAAGTGAACGGGATTGGGGCTAAGCGGACTCGGATGTCACCGTCCGGGGACGGCGAGCCGGCTTCCGGCTGGCCCCCGCGGCAGACCCCTGGGCAAAACGTACTATTGACCGTACCGCCCGTTTTGTATACTTTTTAGCCAACTACCAATTCTGTTGCGGCGGCTCGAACGAGGCTATCTTCCGATAGAATAGGTAGCCCGGCTACCAGTCGCCACAGGCGGCATGAGTGCGCAGCCGCTGTGGAGTTTCGGAGACCAGTGAATGTCCGCACGCATCGGTGACCTCCTCGTTAAGGAAGGGATGATCAGCCAGGACCAGCTCAACAAGGCCCTGGAGGACCAGAAGAAGACAGGCGGGCGGCTGGGAAGCTGCCTGGTGAAGCTGGGCTTTGTGAACGACGAGGACGTGACCACGTTCCTGTCCCGGCAATACGGCGTCCCTTCCATCAACCTCTCGTTCTTTGAAGTGGACTCGACGGTGGTGAAGCTGATCCCGGAGGATACGGCGAGGCGCTACGAGGTGGTGCCGCTCAGCCGCGTGGGCTCGTCGCTGACCATCGCCATGGTGGACCCCACCAACGTGTTCGCCATGGACGATATCAAGTTCATGACCGGCTTCAACATCGAGCCGGTGGTGGCGTCCGAGCAGGCCATCGCCGACGCGCTGAAGAAGTTCTACGGCAGCGCCGACGACCAGATCTCGCGAATGGAAAAGGAGCTGGGCGAGCAGGACGCCTCGCTGGAGTTGGAGGCTGAACAGGAAGAGATCACCATGGGCGAGCTTGAGAAGGCGGCCGACGAGGCGCCTGTCGTCAAGCTGGTCAACGTGATCCTGACCGAGGCGGTGAAGAAGGGCTGCAGCGACATCCACATGGAGCCGTACGAGAAGGAATACCGGGTGCGGTTCCGCATTGACGGAGTGCTGCAGACGATCATGAGCCCGCCGCTGAAGCTGCGCGACGCCATCATCTCGCGCGTGAAGATCATGGCCAAGCTGGACATCTCCGAGAAGCGGCTGCCGCAGGATGGACGCATCATGCTGCGCATGAACTTCGACGGGAAGAAGAAGCAGCTCGACTACCGCGTCAGCGTGCTTCCCACCCTGTTCGGCGAAAAGGTCGTGCTGCGGCTGTTGGACAAGGAGAACCTGCGGCTGGACATGACCAAGCTGGGGTTCGAGCCGGAATCGCTGGCGAAATTCCACAAGGCCATCTTGAAGCCGTACGGGATGGTGCTGGTGACGGGGCCCACCGGCAGCGGCAAGACCAATACGCTGTATTCCGCCATCGCCACCCTGAACCAGCCCGATACGAACATATTGACCGCCGAAGACCCGGTCGAGTTCCAGCTCCCCGGCATCAACCAGGTGCAGATGAAGGAGCAGATCGGGCTCAACTTCGCGGCGGCGCTGCGCAGCTTCCTGCGGCAGGACCCCAACATCATCCTGGTCGGCGAGATCCGCGACTTCGAGACGGCGGAGATCGCTATCAAGGCGGCGCTGACCGGCCATATGGTGCTCTCCACGCTGCACACCAACGACGCGCCGGCCACCATCAGCCGCCTGATGAACATGGGCATCGAGCCGTTCCTGGTGGCCACCTCGGTCCACCTGATCTGCGCGCAGCGCCTGATCCGCCGCCTCTGCCAGACCTGCCGGGTGCTGGAGGACCTGCCGCCGCAGGCGCTGATTGACGCCGGGTTCACGCCGGAAGAGGCCAAGACCGTCAAGATTTACAATAAGGGCGCCGGCTGCGATGTGTGCGGCGGGCGGGGACTGAAGGGCCGCGTCGGCTTGTACGAAGTGCTGGAAATCACCGACGAGTTGCGCGAGCTGATCCTGGTGGGCGCATCGGCGCTGGAGATCAAGCGCAAGGCCGTCGAACAGGGTATGATTACGTTGCGGCGCAGCGGCCTGCGCAAAGTGATGGACGGGGCGACCACGATCGAAGAAGTAGTCCGCGAAACGGTGTTGTAGAAACAGAACGAAAGGTCCTGAACCCATATGCCGGTCACCTTGAGCGACCTATTGAAAAAGATGCTGGAGATGCAGGGCAGCGATCTGCACGTCACCACGCAAAGCCCGCCGCAGGTGCGCGTGCACGGGCACCTGCACCCGCTGGACCTGCCGCCCTTGACGCCCGCGGAAACCAAGCAGCTCGCTTACAGCGTACTCACCGACGCGCAGAAACACCGCTTCGAAGAAAAGCTGGAACTGGACTTCTCGTTCGGCATCAAGGGTCTGGCGCGCTTCCGCGGCAACCTGTTCAACCAGCGCGGCGCGGTGGCCGCGGTGTTCCGGGTGATTCCATTCGAGATCAAGGGCTTCGACCAGCTGTTCCTGCCGCCCATCGTGGCTAAGCTCTGCGAGAAGCCGCGCGGGCTGATCCTGGTGACCGGGCCCACCGGCAGCGGAAAGTCCACCACGCTGGCCGCGATGCTGGACAAGATCAACAACGACCGCCACGACCACATGATCACCATCGAGGACCCGATCGAGTTCGTGCACCAGCATAAGAACTGCCTGGTGAACCAGCGCGAAGTGGGGTCCGACACCCAGAGCTTCTCCAACGCGCTGCGCGCCGCCCTGCGCGAAGACCCCGACGTGGTGCTCATCGGCGAGATGCGCGACCTGGAGACGGTGGAGGCCGCGCTGCGCATCGCCGAAACGGGCCACTTGACCTTCGGCACCCTGCACACCAACTCGGCGTCCTCCACCATCAACCGCGTGATTGACGTGTTCCCGGCGCACCAGCAGCCGCAGATCCGCGCCCAGCTCTCGCTGGTGCTCGAAGGAGTGCTCTGCCAGGCGCTGCTGCCGCGCGTGGACGGCCAGGGGCGGGCCATGGCCATGGAGATCATGATTCCCAACAGCGCCATCCGCAACCTGATCCGCGAGGACAAGGTCCACCAGGTATACGGCGCCATGCAGATCGGCCAGGAAAAGTACGGCATGCAGACCTTTAACCAGTCGCTGGCCAGCCTTTTCTTCAAGCGCCAGATCACGATCGAAGTGGCGCTGGCGCGCTCCAGCAACGCCGATGAGCTGCAGGAGATGATTAACCGCGGCCCGGTGGGGGCGGCGCCGGGCGCCACGGCCGGCGCGCGGACCACGACGGCTCCCAAGCGGTAGGGGCGGGGAATGGATTCCGGTTTTTAGTTTTGAGTTTCTAGGGGGCGATGATGCCAGTTTATGTATACAGCGGAAAATCGCGCACCGGCGCCAACGTTAGCGGTGAGAAATCGGCAGAGAACAAGGCCCAGTTGGCCGCGCTGCTTCGCAAGGAGCAGATCACCGCGACGACCATCAAGGAGAAGGGCAAGGAATTCGCCGTTCCCAAGGTGGCCAAGGGCAGGGTCAAAGCCAAGGAGATGGCCATCTTTTTCCGCCAGTTCTCGGTGATGATTGACGCCGGCCTCCCCCTGGTGCAGTGCCTGGAAATCCTGGGAGCCAACCAGGAGAACAAGGCCTTCCAGAAAGCGCTGAACGACGTGCGCGCCACCGTGGAGTCCGGCTCCACCCTGGCCAACGCCATGCGCCAGTACCCGAAAATTTTCAGCGACCTGGTGCCCAACATGATTGATGCGGGCGAGACGGGCGGTATCCTCGACTCGATTCTGCAACGTCTGGCCACCTACGTGGAAAAAGACGTGAAGCTGAAGGCCGCCGTCAAGTCGGCCCTCATCTATCCCGTGGCGGTGGTGGGCATCGCCGGGCTGGTCGTCACCATGCTGTTGTGGAAGGTGGTGCCGATCTTCGCCAACCTGTTCGCCGGCCTCGGCGTGGACCTGCCGCTTCCCACCAAGATCGTCATGACCCTTAGCTCGCTCATCGGAAACTTCGGCTGGGTGGTCGTCCTTCTGGGCATTTGCGCCTTCTTCGCCCTCAAGGCGGTCTATGCCACTCCGGGCGGCCGCTTGACCATTGACACCATCCTGTTGAAGCTGCCGATTTTTGGCATGCTGCTGCGGAAGATTGCCGTGGCGCGCTTCACCCGCACGCTGGGAACCCTGATCACCAGCGGCGTTCCGCTGCTGGAGGCGCTCAGCATCACCGCCCGCACCTCGGGCAATGCCGTCATCGAGAACGCCATCCTGAAGGTCCGCAAAGCCATTGAAGAAGGCCGCAACATCACCGACCCGCTGCGGGAAACCGAGATCTTCCCCAACATGGTCACCCAGATGATCGGAGTCGGTGAGCAGACCGGCGCGATGGACGCCATGCTTTCCAAGATCGCCGACTTCTACGAGGACGAAGTGGACGCCGCCGTCAAGGACATGCTCACGCTGCTCGAGCCGGTCATCATCGCCTTCCTCGGCGTCGTGGTCGGCGGCATCGTGGTTTCCCTGTACCTGCCGCTGTTCAGCCTGATCGGCAAACTTGCCGGGTAAGGAAAGCAGTTATGAGTGATGAGTGATGAGTTAAAAACTCTTGACTCATAGCTGAGCGTGGCGATTCTTCCGCTCACGCACTTCCTGGACGCGCTGTGGGCCGGTGAATACCGATAATGCCTGGGCCACGCCAAACCGGCAAGACGTTTCTGGTCCGGCGCTCGCTCGAAGGTGACCTCGTCTACGCGAGTCCCCTGAGCGCGGCTTCCGATTTGCGCTTCAGTTCGACAGCGACTTCGTAAGGGTCGCCCTGCTGGAATCGCGGATTGAACAGCTCGATCGAGACCGCGCCGCGAAACTTTTTCCGCTTCAGCGCGCGCATGATCTTCAGGATCGGGATCACGCCGTCGCCCGGCGCCACGCGGTCGCGGTCGGTGAGGATTTCGCGGGGAATGCCGGCGGGCAGGTCGTCCAGGTGCACGTGCTCCGGCTCGCCCTCCTTCAGCAGATCCAGGTCCTCGAACTTGCTGAAGCCGCCCCACATGTGGAACACATCCAACAGCAGCCGGCCGTTGGGATGGTTGACCTTGCGGGCGATGGGCACGCTGGTGGAGAGCGAGCCCATGAACTTGCTGTGCCGGATGAACTCCAGCACGATGATGACCTTGAGCGCCGCGGCCATCTCGACCGCGCGGCCGAACCGCTCGGCCGCGGCCGAATAATCGGGCAGCGTGTACACGCCCTGGCCGACGGAATGGACCACCAGGCGCGGGATGCCCAGCTCGGCGCAGACCTCCAGCTTGTGCTTGAGCTGCTCGAAGAACTTTTCCTGCTCGGGGACGGGCTCGACGATGCCGCCCTGCGCGCAGGCGCAAACCGGCGTGAGGCCGCTGTCGCCGATCACGCGTTTGGCCACCACCGGCGATTCGCCCGCGGTGAACTCGTCCACCTTGCTGATCCAGGGCTCGACGTAGCGGAAGCCGGCGCGGCCGTAGCCTTCCATTGCCTTGCGGAAATCGGCGTTCATGGAAGTGGCTTCGTTCATCGCCAGGCGCAGTTCGTCCGCCGGCGGCGGCTTCGGCTCCGGCTCCGCTTCGAGCGCCTTCGCCGACATCGCCACGGCGCTTCCGGCCAGAAACTTTCTTCGGTTCATTTTGCTGTCTCCGCTATCGCAACCGGTAGACGTAGGCGTCTTCGAGGTACTCGCCATAACGTTCGCAGGGAGATTCTACCTGATCCAGGGTGCGTCGGTGGGGAGGTTTGTCGGGCCGCCGGTGCAGAAACTTCGGGCGTGGCGGAATCGGCTGCGGAGGGCAGGGGCATCGTTCCGATGGGTTGCGCCTTGTAGGCAATCCCGAAGCGGTCACCAGACGGCGCGCGAGTAGTGGTGATGGATCCTGTCGTCTTTGGTAACGAGGGCGGCGTTGTTCACCTTCGCGTTCGCGACGATCAGGCGGTCGAAGGGATCGCGGGTCCAGGCCTCTTTCAAAGCCTGGGCGACGACCGCCCGAAAAGACAGGTCGCACACGCGAAGCCCGATTTCCTGGCCGAGCAGGTTGACTACCCTGGACGCGGTGGGCGGCAGCCGGGCAATCTCGTGAAGGAATTCCAGCTCCAGGACCGCGGCGGCCGAAACCATCAGATCGTGCTCGTCAATGGCTTTGCGAGCGGCCGCTCCGAGCTGGGCGACATCCCCGAGGTAAAGCCGCACGAGGACGTGGGTATCCAGGTAGATCATTTCAGTTCCGTCCATTCGGTGGACCAGTCCATGCCCATGATGTCGTCCGGGTCGCCGCGAAACCCGGTGCGTTTCTTCAGTCGCGCGAGCTTTGACGCGCGCTTCACGGGAACGATTCGGAGCATCGTTCCTTTTCGCAGGACCTCGACCGGTATCCCGGTGGCGATCGCTTCGTCCAGAATCCGGTAGATGTTCTCGCGCAGCTTGGAGGCCGTAACTCTCATCGAATCTCTCCCGCCAAGAAGATCATATCACACGTACGACTTGTTTAGAGACGTACGTACGTTAAGGACAGAAACTCCCAGCGGCAGGCGCGGCGCCCGCGGACGGCTCTGGTTTGGATAGGGGTAGGGAGAACCGATTGGCTTCAGTCCCCCCTCCCTCCGAACCGGACGTGCGGATTTCCCGCATCCGGCTCTCCAGTTGGTGGTTCACCTCCGAGAGGATTGACGGGCCGTTGCGTAGGCTGTGGTCAGAGAGAACAGCCCGCGCTCGGCGAAGAAAGCATTTCGCCAGCGTTGATGGTCGCGCCCGCAGCCCCGCCCGTGACCTCCGTGGCGTTTGCGGAGAATACTCCGCAGCCGCATACGCACCCAACCGTCTAGCATGGGAAAAGTGTACCGATGACTATGCTTGAAGTATTCGAACCAACCCACCATTGTCCGATTCACATCGCGAATCACGTCGGACAGGCTGGTCCCGTTGTTGCGTCGGGTTTTGGCGCGAAGCGTGTCTCGCAACTTCCGGAAGCTTTTCTGACGAGGCCACTTCTGGCCCCGCTCGAAATGGTATCCCAGGAAGTCAAAGCCACCCGGTTGGGTGGCGTCCACAATCCGCGTCTTTCCCGGATGCAGCGTGAGACCCGCTTGCTCGGCCCACTGCCGCACCCGTTCCAGCGCTTGGCAGGCTTCCGCTTCACTCCGACACAGGATCACGAAGTCGTCCGCATAGCGCACCATCTCCACACCCGCTTCCTCCATCTGGTGATCCAACGGGTCCAGATAAATGTTGGACAGCAGTGGGCTGATGACTCCTCCTTGCGGGGTTCCCCCCACCGGAGTCCAGCTTGCCGCCGTCTCCATGACATCTTGCGTCAGGAACGCTCCGACCAGGTCCAAGACCTTGCCGTCGGACACCTTCGCACCCACCCGCTCCAGCAAAGGTCCGTGCGGGATCGTGTCGAAGTAGCTTTTCAGGTCCGCGTCAACGACCCAGTTATACCCGGCTTTCAACAGGGCCTCGACACGGCGCAGCGCATCTTTCGCACCCCGCTTGGGACGAAATCCGTAGCTGTGTTTTGCAAAGTCCCGCTCGAAAATCGGCTCCAGCACGTGGCGCAACGCCGCCTGCACCACCCGGTCTCGAACCGTCGGTATCCCCAGCGGCCGCTTTTCTTTTCCTCCCGGCTTGGGTATCCACACTCGCCGAACCGCCTGCGGACGATAGCTTCCGTCCCTCAGCGCCTGCGAGAGCTTGTCCAGGTTCTCCACCAAGTGGCGCTCGAACATCTCCACCGTTTGGCCATCGATCCCGGCTGCTCCTCCGTTGGCCCGCA
>JBKKAI010000575.1:0-9936 GCA_046714815.1 Terriglobia bacterium
GGTCTCGCTCACCTTATTACATGGCGAAATAGCTTCTTTTCTTGTTCCGAAGTGCAAGGGCCGTAGTGCCGTTTAACCGGCGGCTGCACCGACGGAGTTGGGCCAGTCCGGTAAACAACGCTCTCGCCCTCTGCCAGGCCATTGGAACTCCGGCCTGCCCGGCGCGCGGGTCGGGAACGAGTTGCCATCGTTCACCTGTTCCCCGGCGCGACTTCGAGAGGAACATCATAGCGGCGGGCGAACGATCGGACTTCGCTCCTCAGGCGTTCGTCCAGACGAAACATGACTTCCCGTTGGATGGATAAGGGAACGCCACCGTAGAACGCCTCGGCCAGCGCACCTGCGATGCAGGCGAGAGTGTCGGCATCGCCTCCCAGGGACACGGCATTCCGCACGGCGTCCTCGAAGTCATCAGCCCTCAGGAACGCAACCGCCGCGGCGGGCACGGTGCCCTGGCAAGTCACGTCGAATTCAGAGCGGGCGCGAAGGTCCTCCACGTTTGAGGAACAGTCGTAATCGAATTTTTCCTCGAGGAAGTTTCTGAGGTGCGCCTTGTCGTGTCCGGTGCGGGCCAGGAACACTGCCGCGGCGACGGCCTGCGCGCCCCTGATGCCTTCGGGATGATTATGAGTGACCTCGGCTGTTCTCTGCGCCTCGGACAAGACTTTTTCCAGGCCGTTGAAGGCCCACCCCACGGACGCGACTCGCATGGCTGAGCCATTGCCGAAGCTATTGTAAGGAGGCGCATCCTCGCGGCCAAGCCAATCCAGGAACCAGCCGCCATAGCCCGCGTTGGGATATTGCCGCCCCCACTGGCGGAGCGCCGATGCGTAGTCCGTACCCCGCTGGATTGCGCTGGCAACGGCCACGGCCAGCACGGTGTCGTCGGTGAAGCGCGACCCGGAGACGAACAGAGGAAAGTCTTTGCGCTTTACCAGCGTTCCTTCATGCACCGAGCCGATGATGTCTCCCGCGATCGCGCCAATCATGCAAGCCCTGATTGTAGCGCACGGGCACAGGGCGCGGCCGCAACGGGAGCGCGACCGACCACGCTCGCCTGGCAAGCGGTGTTATACTCTCGGTGTACACTCTGACAGGTGGTTTCTCCGAGCTCCCTCGCCTAAAGCCGAACGGCCAAGGCGGCGGAGCCGATAGGGTGCAGAGGGAAACGGCTGCGCCTCCCGTGTTTGGAAAGGAGAACCCGGCGGTCTCGAGGCACGAGCCCGTGCGCCAAACACGGGGATCGGCCTTTTTCGCTTTTTGAGGACCGCAAGGGCATGCTGAAAGACAGCTACGGCCGCCAGATTCACGACCTGCGCATCTCGGTCACCGACCGGTGCAACTTCCGCTGCTTTTACTGCAAGAGCGCGGACCCGATGTCGTATCCGAAGACCGACCCGGTGCCGCTTGATGACTTCCACCGGCTGGCGCGGATTTTTGTGGGGTTGGGCATCACCAAGGTCCGCGTCACCGGCGGCGAGCCGCTGCTGCGCAGCGGCATCGAGCGTTTCATCGGCCAGCTTTCCTCGATCCCCGGACTGGAAGACCGCGCACTGACCACCAACGGATGGCTTCTGGCCGACAAGGCGCGGGCGCTGGCCGCCGCCGGGCTCACGCGCATCAACATCAGTATGGACTCGGTGCACGCCGGCAAGTTTGCCGAGATTACGCGCACCGGCGACGCCTACCCGCGCGTGATCGCCGGCATCGAAGCGGCGCAGGCCGCCGGCCTGCACCCGGTGAAGGTGAACGTGGTCCTGGTGCGCGGCCTGAACGATGACGAAGTCGTGGACTTCGCCACGTTCGCCCGCGAGCGCCGGGTGATCGTCCGATTTATCGAATTCATGCCGCTCGATGCCGACCGCAACTGGAAGCGCGATCACGTCGTTCCCGCCCGCGAAGTCGTGGACCGCATCAACGCGGTGTACCCGCTGCAGCCGCTCGGCCGCGACTGCGCGAGCTCCACCGCCCGCAAGTACGTGTTCCAGGACGGTGGTGGGGAGATCGGCATGGTGGCGCCGGTCTCGATGCCATTCTGCGGCTTTTGCAGCCGCATCCGGCTCACCTCCGACGGCAAGATCCGCACCTGCCTGTTCTCGCTGTCGGACTATGACGTGAAGCCGCTTCTGCGCGGCGGCGCCGCGGACGAAGAGATTTCCGCCTTTATCCGCCGCGTGGCCCTCCAGAAAGAGGAGCGCCATCATATCAACGACGCGGACTTCGTCAAGCCGGAGCGGAGCATGGTTTTTATCGGGGGGTAGCGCGACAGTTGTAACCCAACGCCCCGCCCGCGCGGATATATAATGAGTCTGGAACCCATGGAAAGCCTGATCATGCCCGTGACCGCCAGCCCGGAGGGTTCGCTCCGGGCCACCACCTGTTCGCTGGACAACTACCTTGTCCTGCCGGACAGCTCGCTCGACGCGCGCCTGGCAGAGGCCCGGCGGGCGCTCGGCGCCGACGCGGTGATCCTGGGCCACCACTACCAACGCGACGAGGTGATGAAGTTTGCCGATTACCGCGGCGACAGCTTCAAGCTTTCGCAGTTCGCCTCCAGCCGCAAGGACGCCAAGTACATCATCTTCTGCGGGGTCCACTTCATGGCCGAGAGCGCCGATGTGCTCCGCGGCCCGGGACAGCAGGTGATCCTGCCCGACCTGAGCGCGGGCTGCTCGATGGCCGACATGGCCGATATCGGCCAGGTAGAGGACTGCTGGGACGACCTGGAACGCGCCGGCCTGACCGAGGGCCTTGTGCCGATCACCTACATGAATTCCACGGCGGCCATCAAGGCGTTCTGCGGGGAGCACGGCGGCGCCGTCTGCACATCCTCGAACGCGGCGGCCACGTTTCGCTGGGCGCTCGAACGCGGCGGCCCCCCGGCGCGTAACGCTCCGGGCGGCACGCGAATCCTGTTCATGCCCGACCAGCACCTGGGCCGCAACACCGGCTACGCGATGGGCATCCCCCTGAACGAGATGCCGCTGTGGGACCCGTTCCTGCCGATGGGCGGCAACGCGGCCAGCCGCTATCAGCAGGGCAAGGTCATCCTGTGGAAGGGCCATTGTTCGGTCCACGGGCGCTTCCTGCCCGAGCACGTGGACCGCTCGCGCGAGCTGTACCCCGGTGTCGGCGTCATTGTCCATCCGGAGTGCCGATGGGAAGTGGTGCAGAAGGCCGACGACGTCGGCTCCACCGATCACATCATCCGCCGGATCACCGGCGCGGCGCCGGGGACCCGGTGGGCGGTGGGCACCGAAATCCACCTGGTGAATCGCCTGGCGAAAGAAAACCCCGACCGCTTTGTCACCTCGCTCGATTCGAGCGGCTGCCTCTGCACCACCATGTATCGCATCTCGCCGCAGCACCTGCTCTGGGTGATGGAGAACCTGTTGGAAGGCAAGGTCGTCAACCGCATCGCCGTGGACGAGGAAGTGCGGCACTGGGCGCGCGTCGCCCTGGACCGCATGCTCTCGATCGTGAACTGATGTCTCGATTCTTCAATCTGCAGGAAGCCGAACAGATGATTCCGGCGCTGGAATCGCTGCTGAACGATGCCATCCGCAACAAAAAGAAGCTGGAAAGCCTGGATCGGGAGCTGGCCGGCCTGGGCCAGCGCATCCTGCTGCGCGGCGGCATCCTGGTGGATTTTGAAAAAGTCGCCGGGATGAAGCAGGAAAAAGACAGCTCGGTGAATGAGCTGCGGGAAGCGCTGGCGCAGATCGAGTCGAGCGGTTGCCTCGTCAAGGACCTCGACATCGGCCTGGTTGATTTTCCCTGCCTGGTGGACGACCGGGAGATTTACCTGTGCTGGAAGCTGGGCGAGCCCAGCATCGGCTTCTGGCACAACACCGACGAGGGTTTCCAGGGCCGGAAGCCGCTGAACAAAGAGCTGCTCGACCGGGAAGACGAGGACTCCCGCCCCAATTAGTGGGTAGGACAGCCTTCAGGCTGTCCCTGAGGGCCAGTAGACAGCCGGAAGGCTGTCCTACTGCTATAATACTGGACCGGAGCAACCATCACATGCGCACCGATTGGGTCAAGAAGCGGCAGGGGCAGGAATGCGTGACGCAGATGCACTACGCCCGCCGGGGCGTGGTGACCGAAGAGATGGCGTACATCGCGCGCCGGGAGAAGCTTTCGCCCGAGCACCTGCGCGACGAAGTGGCCCGCGGCCGGATGATCATCCCCGCCAATGTCCACCACACCAACCTGGAGCCGATGTGCATCGGCGTGGCTTCCCGGTGCAAGATCAACGCCAATATCGGCAACTCCGCCGTTACGTCGAACATTGACGAAGAGCTGGAAAAACTGCGCGTTTCGGTGAAGTACGGCGCCGACACGGTGATGGACCTTTCCACCGGCGGGGACATCCCGCGCATCCGCAAGGCGATCATCGAAAAATCACCGGTCCCGATCGGGACGGTGCCGATTTACGAGGCCCTGGCGCGGGTGCGCCGCGCCGAAGAGCTGAGCGGCGATATCCTTCTCGAAGTCATCGAGGAGCAGGCCGAGCAGGGCGTGGACTACATGACCATCCACGCCGGCGTGCTGCGCGAGTACGTTCCGCTGACGCGGCGGCGCATCACCGGCATCGTCAGCCGCGGCGGCTCGATCCTCGCGCACTGGATGGTGGCCAACCAGAAAGAGAACCCGCTGTACGAGCGCTTCGAGGACATCTGCAAGATTTTCCGCAAGCATGACGTGAGCTTCTCGCTGGGCGACGGGCTGCGGCCGGGCTGCCTGGCCGACGCCAGCGATGAGGCCCAGTTCGCCGAGCTGAAAACCCTGGGCGAGCTGACCCGCAAGGCCTGGGAGCATGACGTCCAGGTGATGATCGAAGGGCCCGGCCACATCCCCATGGACCAGATCGAGCTCCAGGTGCAAAAAGAGGTCGAGCTGTGCCACGAAGCGCCGTTCTACACGCTGGGGCCGCTGGTCACCGACATTGCTCCCGGGTACGACCACATCACCTCGGCGATCGGCGCGGCGATGATCGGCTGGCACGGCGCGTCCATGCTGTGTTACGTCACGCCCAAGGAGCACCTGGGCCTGCCCAACGCCGATGACGTGCGCCAGGGCATCATCGCCTACAAGATCGCCGCGCACGCCGCCGACATCGCGCGGCACCGCCCCGGCGCCCGCGACCGGGACGACGCCCTCAGCCATGCGCGCTTCCTGTTTGACTGGAACCGGCAGTTTGAGTTGTCGCTCGACCCCGAAACCGCGCGCGCCATGCACGACGAGACACTGCCCGACGAGTACTACAAGGACGCCCACTTCTGCGCCATGTGCGGCCCCAAGTTCTGCTCGATGAACATCACGCAAAACCTGGAAAAGCTCATCGGTCTGGACCAGGCCGAGCGGCAACAGCAATACCAGGAAGCTCTGGCCAAGATCGGCCAGTAAAGCGCCGCGTGGTCCGATTCTCCTGCGCAACGGTTCTGGAACGGATGCGGATCGGCCCGCGCGACCGCATTCTGGAGTTGAACTGCGGCGAGGGCCAAGCCAGCATCGAGCTTGCCCGCCGCGTCCCGGAAGGCGTGGTCGTGGCGCTCGACCGCTCCGATGACAATGTCCATGCCGCGCGCGTTCGCGCGCGCGGCATGGACAACATCCTGTTCGCGGCCATGGAACGGGACGTGCCCTGGAACCGGGATTTCTTCTCCAAGGCGCTCAGCCACGGAATGCCGGAGAATCCGGCGGAGGTGTGGAGGGTGTTGCTTCCGGCCGGGGAACTTTACATCGAGATAGCCGGCGGGGCGGATTCATCGCCGGAAACCGCGGAACTGGAAGCCGCTGGTTTCCGGGAAATCGCGGGCCACCCGCTGCCCGGTAATCACTCTCTTCTGGTTGGAAAAAAACCGCCGGCCGACGTTTAACCCGAATTCGGGTTAACCCGGATTTCTCACAAGGGGTCTAGCAAAAAGCCGCCTTCTCTGGCATAAACACTTTTGCCGAAAGATGTTTGTGCCAGAAGAAAGGCGGCTTTTGCTATGACAGAGTGTAATCAAGTCGGCTTCCAGTTTGAAGCCCATTTTTCACGGCAAGTGGAAGCGCGATTCGACGGCGGAACGATCACCTCCGATGCCGGCGGATTGCTGTTGCGGGAGACCGACCGGCGGGTGAAGCTGCTGGAACGATTCAGCGACTGTTTCCTGGACGGTCGCGACCCGGATCTGATCGAACATCCTTTGCCGGAGATGATTGCGCAGCGGGTCTATGGACTGGCGCTGGGATACGCCGATGTCAACGATCACGAACAGTTGCGGACCGATCCGCTGCTGGCCGTGCTGGCCGGGCAACAGGAAACGGGCAAGAAACCACTGGCCGGAAAGAGTACGTTGAATCGGCTGGAACTGGGAACCGGCGAGCCGCACCGCTACAAGAAGATCACCTATTGGCGCGAGGCCATCGACGAGTTGCTGGTGGCCGTGTTTCTGGAAAGCTACACCCAGCCGCCAGAACAGATTGTGTTGGATATCGACACTACCGACCTGGCGCTGCACGGCAACCAGGAAGGGCGATTTTTCCACGGCTACTACGACCACTATTGCTACTTGCCGCTGTACCTGTTCTGTGAGGACCACGTGTTGTGCTGTCGCCTACGTCGCAGCAACATCGATGCTGCGGCGGGCAGCTTGCGGGAGGTGTGCCGCGTGGTGGAACAGATCCGGCAGACCTGGCCGGAGGTGCGCATCATCTTGCGCGGAGATTCTGGATTCTCGCGCGACGAATTGATGAGCTGGTGTGAACAGCATGGTGTGGATTATGTGTTCGGCCTGGCGCGGAACTCACGGCTGGAAGCGATGGTTCGAGAATCGATGGCTCAGGCCCAACGACAGTTCGAGCAGACGCAGAAACCGGCGCGCGTCTTTCAGGAGTTCGAGCATGAAACCGTCAGCGGGTCATGGCAACGGAAACGACGTGTGGTGGCGAAGGCGGAATACCTCGACGGGAAACAGAATCCGCGCTTCGTCGTGACTTCGCTGGGAGCCGAGGACTGGCCGGCACAGAAGTTGTATGAGGAACTCTACTGTGCACGGGGCGACATGGAGAACCGCATCAAAGAGCAGTTGGTGTTGTTTGCCGAACGAGTCAGCACGGCAACCATGCGCGCCAATCAACTGCGGCTGTACTTCTCGGCCATGGCCTACGCGCTGATCAGCGGGCTGCGCCGGCTGGGGCTGAAAGCGACCGAGTTAGCCACGGCACAAGTGGAAACGATTCGCCTGCGACTGTTGAAAATCGGCGCGCGGGTTCGGATCACCGTGCGTCGCGTGTGGATTGCCCTGGCCTCCAGTTATCCTTGGCAGCCGCTGTTCGCGCAAGTTTGGGCCAACCTGCGTTGTTGACGCAGGGACCGCTGCGACGCCACAAAAAACACAAAAACAACTGGCGATGGTCGCCGTGTCCGCACCAGTGCGATTCTGGACCTGCGGAAAGCGATCGAGAGAGCCGACGCGGCGATAGCAAGGTCACTTTTTTCGACTGCGCTGCTGTCCTAACGGCAAAAATAGCTTCTCGCCGACTGATGCCCTCCAGGCAAGCCCACTTCCACTCACTGGTGAGAAATGCGGGTTAGCGGCGCCCAACCGCCCTGCCTCGGATACTGTCCAAAGATGTAGTCGGTTGAAGCAGCGTTCCGGTGGCACGACGCGCACTGTTGGTGAACCACTCGTTTGTCCCCGGCCGCCGGGTAGTAGAGGAACTCCCAGCCACCCGTCTCTTTGAACTGAGACGCACGCCGTTTCACCATGAACGCAACACCATCCCGCGCGCTTGTTCTTCCTTCCATGCGAAGCTTCTCTTTCGCGATGATGGCTCCGGAGGCGAAGGCTTTGCCCTTGCTCGACAGGACGGCGCCCGCCAGGGGATTCCCATACACCATGATAAGGCGCTCCGTGTGTGGACCCGTCTGCTTGCGGGCCGCCTCCCAGTCAGCCGCTGTCGGCGCCATGCACCGGCTCCAAAGCTGCCAGGACACCGGGTGGGGCTCGGTGAGAAGCTGCGGCCAGGCGCGATAATTCGCGAGGTCCTTGGGCAAGTCGAGAGTGGCAGCGCGTGGAACGGAAGGGTTCGGGAATACAGACAGCAGACCCACGATGATTGCGATGGTTGTTGCTAGCTGCAGCATTCTGTGCCATGCCGTCAATAAAAGCGAGTCGGAACTCACGGCGCGTCGGCA
Source organism: Terriglobia bacterium (assembly GCA_046714815.1). Lineage (GTDB taxonomy): Bacteria > Acidobacteriota > Terriglobia > JAJPHL01 > JAPKYU01 > JBKKAI01. The sequence continues at coordinate 8,189 of JBKKAI010000575.1, forward strand.
AAGCGTCCATCAGAAGGTCAGCTTCATCGCGAGTTGCATGATGCGGGCGGCGGCAGTGGAGGAGATCTGGCCCGCCGTGGGGTTGCCGATGGCCGCGGCCGGCAGGCCGAAATTGGCGCGGTTGAAGGCGTTGAACATCTCCCAGCGGACGCTCAGCCCCCACTGCTCGGACATGCGGAAGTTCCGATGGACTCCGAGATCCACGTTGAAGTTTTCGGGGCCGACCAGGATGCCGCGGCCGGCGTTGCCGAACGTGAACTGGGCCGGCGACCCAAAGGCGCCCAGATCGAACCAGCGATCAATGGTCCGCTCGGAGGATTCGAGGTTGCCGTCGCGGAGCCGGTTGGGCCGGTCGCCGCCGCCGCCGGCCGAGTTCGATACCGAGGCAGCAACGCCCGGCGTGAAGTGCTCGCCCGACGCCAGCGACCAGATGCCCGACACGTTCCAGTTTCCTATGACGTGCCCCAGAAGGCCGGCATTCGCCCATTGCCGGCCGCGGCCGAAGGGAAGTTCGTACACGTGGTTGAGAACCAGGATATGGCGGCGATCATCCGGCGTGCTGCCCCATTCGCAGCGGTAACAGCGGTTGTCCTGCGGAGGGCCATTGCCGCCGCCATTAATGTTCCCGGCGTTGGACATGTAGTGGGACCAGGTGTAGGCCAGCGACAGGGTCAAGCCCTGCGAGGCCCGCTTCTCGACCCTGGTCTGGAGCGAGTGATACTTCGCGCCGCCATAGTTGGTGCGGTAAGTGACGTTGGTGACGTTGGGATTGATGGCGAAGAACGGGCGGCGCGGGCCCTGCGCGCCGGCGCCGGGCGCGGATTGATTGAGGTTCACATTGGCGATCAGCCCGATGGTGCGGGTCCCGACGTACGCGACGTCCACCAGCAGGTCCGGCAGAACCTGGCGCTGGATGCCGAGCGACCACTGCATGGCGCGCGTGGCGCGCAGGTTGTAGTCCCAGGCGTTCGGGCTGCCGCCGGACAAAGCGACGATGTCGGTCTGGCTGGGGGGCACGGGCGCGGGAAGGCCGTCGGACAGGCGAACCGGCGGACGCGAGTTCTGATCGGTGGCGATCACCTGCGAGAAAAAGAACGGCAGGTTCTTGTAAAGCTGGCCGCCGCCTTGTCCCGCTTCGACGTAGGAGAAGCCGGCGCCGGCGCGCAGCACGGTTTTGGCGTCGGAGGTGAGCAGGTAGGTGATCCCCATGCGCGGCGCGAGGTTGTTCGTGTCGAGATGGCGCAGGCGGCGCGACGCTCCATCCCGGCCGGCAATCTCGAGGCGCGCCGTGTCCACACGGAAATTGGACCAGCGGTCGTACACCTCGTAGGGCGGCGCCAGCAGTTCGTAGCGAAGGCCGAAGTTCCAGGTGAGGCGGTTGCTGACGCGCCAGGTGTCGTCGGCGAAGGCGGCCAGGTTCCAGATGCGCATGCCGAAGGTGCCGACCAGAATGTTGCGGGTGATGCCGCTGGTCGCGCCGAGGGCGAAGTCGGCCAGCGAGGTGGCCGAGCCGGCTTCGCCGATCTGGCGCGTGAACTGGCCGTTGAAAGTGAAGTCGCCGCGGGTGGGGAACGCGGAGAAACCGTTGAAGCGGTGACGGACGTACATCCCGCCGAATTTCAAGGTATGCGAATTCCTGACGACGGTGAGGATGTCCTCGTACTGGAAGGAAACGGTCTGGCTGTTTTCCGGGTAGGTGGAGTTGTCGCCGAGCCCCGCGAAGCCGGTAATGCCGAACGATGGCAGGC
>JBKKAI010000576.1:0-14463 GCA_046714815.1 Terriglobia bacterium
CCCCAACCACGTCCCGGTGGTCGAGCGCGCAAGGCAGATCTGCGATTCGATTGCCGCCGTGGATTACGAACTGTAGAATTCCGGCGTCACTCGCGATAGTTGAACTGCAGCTTGATCCCCGCCACCTCGAGGATGTCCCCTTCTTTCAGGTCCTGCGGGCCGGCGATGGCCTGGCCATTGACCTTGGCGGCGTTCTTGCCCGAAGGGGCGATCTGGTAGCCTTTCTCGCGCTTGTTGATGACGGCGGCAACGTCGGGAGCGAACCAGCCCTTCAGCTTCACCGAAGCCATCGGCGACTTGCCGATCATTGCCAGCTTGCTGGTGAGGATGTACTCGGACTGGTCGGTCTTGCCGGCGAGGACCACGAGCGTGGCCACCTTATCAACCGCGGAGGGCGAGGAGCCACCCTCGGCCACCGAGGTGGCCTTCTGGAGGAAGTCGCGGCGCTTCTTGGTGTCGAGCACCATGGTCTGCTCGAGCTTGGCGATGGGCAGCGTCTCGTCGGCGCCGGGTTGCACGGGCTGGGGCAGCGCGCCGCCTTCGTCCTGGAAAAGCAGAGTGTGCTTGCCGATCAGGACCTCGTCGCCGTTCTTCAGGTAGCTCTTGCGCACGCGCTGGTTGTTGACGAACGTGCCGTTGAGGCTGTTGAGGTCCTCGAGCACGAACTTGTCCGTCTCGAAAAAGATCTTGGCGTGATGGCCGCTGACCGCCAGGTTGTCAATCACCAACTCGTTGCCGGGAGTCCGGCCGATGGTAATCGGCGGGCCCTTCAAGGGGATTTCCTTCAGCACCGCGGCTTCGTATTTCAGGATCAGCTTCGCCATTGTCGCTCCTCCGGTGACAAGCGTCAAAACCGGCGGGCGGAAACGCCCGCATTAACGGAAAATTTTCTTCAGCCAGCTCCAGAGGCCCTTTTTCGGCTCTTCTTTGATGCGCACCACGACCACCGTTACGTTGTCGTCCCCGCCGTTATCGTTGGCGATCTCCACCAGCCGGTCGCCGGCCTGCTGCGCGCTGGCGGCCTCGAGCGCCACCTGGGTAATGCCCTCGTCCTGAACCATGCGGGTGAGGCCGTCGGAGCAGAGGATCACCTGGTCGCCGGGGGCGACGAACACCTCGTCCATGTCCACGTTCACCGACTCTTCGGCGCCGAGGGCACGAACGATGATGTTCTGCATCTCGCTGCGCTCGGCCTCCTCGCGGGTGAGCAGGCCGCGCCGCACCTGCTCCATCACCAGCGAGTGGTCCTGGGTCAACTGCTGCAACTCGCCGGCGCGCAACAGGTAGATGCGGCTGTCGCCGACGTGGGCGATGCTCATCACCGGGCCGCGCAGCAGCGCCGCCACCACGGTGGCGCCCATCCCGCGCTGGCTGGCGTGGTGCTGCGCCGCCTCCCAGATAACGCGGTTCGAGCGGCGTACCGAGCTGGCCAACTGGTTGGTGTTCTCGCCGAACTCCGGGTTGGGATCGCCCATCAGCGGCGTGTTGCCGTTGCGGGCCACGTCCTTCATGTGGCGGCTGATCTCCTCGACGGCGATCTTGCTGGCCAGCTCGCCGGCGGCCTCGCCGCCCATGCCGTCCGACAGGACGAACAGCCCCAGATCCGGCGTCACCGCGAAGTTATCCTCGTTGTTCCCGCGGCGGCGGCCGAGGTCGGTGCGTCCGTACACCTCGAACGCGTCGGTGGACGCCTGGAAGGTGGCCGGGTTGGCAGCCGGCTGTGTTCCACCGTCGGGTTGCACGATTCGCACTCTCATGCTGGCCGCCCTCACGATCGGGCTGAAGCGGTGCGGCTTTCAGCCAGCGCCGCGCGCAGGTCCTGCGCCATCTCCTTGCCCTTCTGGTAGCGCTCGTCCGGGTTCTTCTGCAGCGCGCGGTCAATCACCCGGATCAGCGGCTCGGGGATGTCCGCATTATACTGGCGCGGCGACTCGTGCCGCTCGTTGGCGATCTTGAACATCAGCGTGGCCATGCTCTCGCCCTGGAACGGCTTCTCCCCGGTGAGCAACTCGTACAGGGTAACACCGAGCGAGAACAAATCGCTGCGTCCGTCCACCTTCTTGCCGGAAAGCTGCTCGGGCGACATGTAGCTGGGCGTGCCCATCACCGTACCGGTGGCGGTGCGCGAGCTGGCGGTGATGCGGGCGATGCCGAAGTCGGTCACCTTCACCACCCCGTTTTTCAGAAGCATCACGTTGGCCGGCTTGATGTCGCGATGCACCACGCCCTGCTCGTGCGCGTAATCCAGCGCTTCGGCCACGCGGGCGCTGTGCTCGACGGCCTCGGGAAGCGGCAGCAGCTTGTCCTTGCCGATGTTGTCCTTCAGGTCGCGGCCATCCAACAGCTCCATGGCGATGTAGCACATGTCCTGGTCTTCACCGGTGTCGAAAATGGTGACGATGTTGGGGTGGCTGAGGCGGCCGGCCGACTCGGCTTCGCGGAAGAACCGCTCTTTCAGAGCCACCTGGTCCTCCGGATCCACGTCGTCTTCGAAGCGCAGCGTCTTGATGGCCACCATGCGGTTGATCTTGGGGTCCTTGCCGAGAAACACGGTCCCCATCGCGCCCTTGCCCAGCTCGCGGATCACTTCGTAGCGGCCCAGGGTGGGCTTCAGGTCGGCGCCCTGCACCAGCACCGTGGAGTCGCCGCCGCCGCGTTTCAGCCCGGCTGTGCCGGCGATCATCGTCTCACCCGCCGCCACCAGCCTCGGAATGCGCGCCTCGATGTCCTTGAACTTCGGCAGCCGGGCGGCGATGTGCTGGTACACACTGACCGCTTTGTTGAGCTGCCGCTTGCGCTCGAAGTCGAGCCCCAGGTTGTACAACTCGTCCTGGACTTCATCCACCGGACAACGGCGGAACTTCTCGAAAGCCAGGTCCAGCATACCCTGCCCCTGGAAGCTGAGTCCCAGCATCTTGTTGGTCTCTGCGCTCTCGACCTGCAGCACTTCCTTGTGCTTCTCGGTCATGAGGTACTTCTTGGAGATGATGGCGGCATAGCCCACGGTGAGCATCAGCGTGGGATACAGCAGCTTGATCCACCAGCCGCGCGCCACGAACAGGTACATGCCGCCGCCCAGGAACAGAGCCAGCAGCGCCAGAGCGATGACGGCGCTCTTGCCGGCGCCCAGGCGGGGCAGCACCAGCGAGATGAACGCGCCGAACAGCACCAGCAGTCCCAGCTCCAGCTTGCCGGCCCAGTCGGGCCGGGTAATGAAGCGCTGCTGCAGGATGTTGTGGGCCACGTTGGCGATCACCTCCGGCTGCGGCACGCGCGGCGCAACGGGCGTGGTGATCTGCTCGCCCAGCCCCACGTGCGTGAAGCCGATGATGACCATCTTGCCTTTGAATGTCTCCGGCTGCACCTTGCGCGCCAGCACGTTGGCAATCGAGTGATAGGGGAAGGTTCCCTGCCCGCCGTTGTAATTCACCATCATCTTGAAGGCCGCGTCGGTGGGGATGCGCACCTTGCCGAGCTGGATGCCGCCGCCCAGACGCACCTGCACATCCTTGGGCTGCAGGTTCCAGTAAGAGGCCACCAACTGCGTGGAGAACGACGGGAAGTATTGTCCCTGGTGGTCGAGCAACAGCAGGTGACTGCGGTATACGCCGTCCCGGTCCGGCGTGACGTTGAGGTGGCCGAGCGCCTTGGCTTCCTTGGCGAACTTTTCGATCGGCGGCTTGATGCTGACGGTCTCGATCACCTGCGCCGCGCCCTTGTCGGTGGGGTTCTGCACCTGGGTGATGAAGTGCTTCAGGATGTCCGGGGAAAGCTGCCCTTCGGGGCGGCCCATCGGCGTGCCGATTTCGAAGTAGAGCGGCAGCACCACGTTCTGCGCCAGCGCCAGGGAATCACCCAATTTGGAATCGTTGTCGAGGCGTTTTTCCAGCTCGCCGAAGGCTTCTATGATCGGCGCGTAGACCGGGGCCTCCTTCGCGTTCGCGGGGTTGGCGGCGGTTTCTTCGATGGACTTCTTCAGCGCGCGGATTTCTTCAAGCCCCTGTCCGCGCTCCGGGTCGGGGAAGAAGATCGAGAGACCGATGGTCTTGGCCCCGGCTTCCGACAGAATGTCAATCGCTTCGGCCATCCGCGCCCGCGGCCAGGGCCAGCGTCCCAGGGCGTCCATCGAGGGCTCGTCAATGGCCACAATCGCGATGTCCTGTCCTACCTGCGGGTTGGTGCGCAGGCGCGCCCGGAGGTCGTAGAGCTTCATTTCGAAGCTTTCGAGCGGCCACCAGGCCACACCAAACGCCGCGAGCATCAGCAGCGTCACTGCCGCGCCAAGCAACCAGTCCGGAATCAACGCGCGGGGCTTTTTCATAAAGGTTCCCTCCCTTCCCCGGGCCTACCCTGAAGGCTTGGGAGAAGGGTCAATACCTGAGAGAGTGGGCGGATTGTAGCAAAGCCAGCAAAGGGTTGCAAGCACACACGTTTCCGGCGTTTCGGGCGTCTCCGTGAGTTTCGACCACCCAGGCCGGTTTTCAACTTTCTTCGAACTTTCCTTCCCCTTGCGCGTATTAGACACCGGGGTGCGGAGTGCGGGGTGCGCCACGCCCAAACCTGACGGCTGCGGCCGGCCACTCCCGAGGAGCATTCAAATGAAACACCCGATTCGCGCCGCGTTCCTTGCGGTATTCCTCTGCCTGCTCGGCGCAGGGATGGCCGGAGCGCTCGAGCGGACCGAGCGTTTTTCGCTCGAGCCCGGCAGCCGTCTGCGGGTCAAGATGCCGGTGGGGCAGTTGAGGATTGTCGGCAGCCGCCAGGCGGGTGTGCATGTTTACCTGTCGGTGAACACGGGTCTCGGCTCCACGCCGGAGCTCGAGCGGCAGATCGAAATCCGATTCCGTCCGGGCCCTCGGGCGGAGCTGGAGATCCGCGCGCCGGAAGGCGTGCAAGCGGCATTCAGCAAGTTCCACATGGAAGCGGAAGTCACGGTGCCGTTTGAAACGCATCTCGATGCCGAGCTCGGCGTCGGCGGGTTGCGGGTCCGCGGTGTTGAAGGCGACCTGCGCGCTCACGTCGGCGTCGGCGAGTTGCGCCTCGAGCTATCGGATCCGGCGCTCTACAAGTCTGTGCGTGCCGAGGCCGGCATCGGCGGCATCAACCATCCCTTCCGCCACGGCGACCACCATAAGGCGGGCGGGAGCCCGCCGCCCGATAAGAGGGGCTGGCTCGGCAGGAAATACCAGTCCACCTTCAAGGGCGGCCGCTATCGCCTGGACGCCGCCGTCGGCGTCGGCGACGTCCGCATCTCCGAAGCGCGCGTGATCTGACTCCCACCAAAAAAGTCCGTCACGGCGGGAACACGTGTGCTACGTTGCCTCGTCAATGGGCCAGGGCACCGAAATCGCGTTTGAGCTGGCCACGTCCGGCATCCGCTTCGGTCCGGGCGTCACGCGCGAAATCGGCATGGACCTGGCGGAGCTGGCCGTGCGGCGCGTGATGGTGCTGACGGACCCGAACCTGCGCGCGCTTTCGCCCGTCTCGGCCGTGCTCCAGTCGCTCGACGACAACAAGGTTCGGTTCGCGCTGTTTGACCGAGTGCGCGTCGAGCCCTCCGACGAATCGTTTCGCGAGGCGATCACCTTTGCGCGCGCCGGCGAGTTCGACGCATTTGTCGCCGTTGGCGGCGGCTCGACGATGGACACCGCCAAGGCCGTCAACCTGTACGTCACCTACCCGCCCGCCGATTTCCTGGACTACGTGAACCCGCCGATCGGCAAGGGCCTGCCGGTGCCCGGGCCGCTGAAGCCGCTTTACGCCGTACCGACCACGGCCGGCACCGGAAGCGAAACAACCGGCGTGGCCATCTTCGATCTGAAGATGGCCGCCGGGCACGCCAAGACCGGAATCGCGCATCGGCGGTTGAAGCCCACGCTCGGCCTGGTGGACCCGGAAAACACCGCGATGCTTCCGCGGGAGGTAGCCGCGGCCGCCGGGCTCGACGTGCTGAGCCACGCGGTGGAATCCTACACGGCGCTGCCCTTCCATCGCCGCGCGCTGCCCGCGCGGCCCGTGCTGCGCCCGGCCTACCAGGGGTCGAACCCCATCAGCGACCTGTGGGCGCTCGAAGCGCTGCGGATGGTTGCGCGCTACCTGCTCCGCGCCGTCGAAGACCCCGGCGACGTCGAAGCCCGGTCGAGCATGCTGCTGGCGGCATCCTATGCGGGGATCGGCTTCGGCAACGCCGGCGTTCACCTGCCGCACGGCATGTCCTATCCGGTGTCGGGCATGGTCCGCGATTTTCGGCCCGAAGGCTATGCGGTGGACCACCCGATGGTGCCGCACGGCATCTCGGTGATCCTGAACGCGCCGGCCGTGTTCCGCTTCACCGCGTCCGCCTCGCCGGAGCGGCACCTGCGTGCCGCGGAAATCCTGGGCGCCGATGTGTCCCGCGCGCGGCCGGCCGACGCCGGCGCCGTGCTGGCCGGCCAGATCCGTGTCTTCATGGAGCGGCTGCGCACGCCGAACGGGCTGCGCGGGGTGGGTTACACCAGCGCCGACATTCCCGCGCTGGTGGAAGGAACGCTGCCTCAGCACCGCGTGACGCAGTTATCGCCGCGCCCGGCCGGCCGCGAGGAACTGGCCCGGCTTTTCGAAGACGCCATGGTCGCCTGGTAGGCACTGACATCAGGGGCACGCTAGTATTCATCAATCCAGCCGCCGCCAAGCACCAGGTCGCCGCGGTAGAACACCGCGGCCTGGCCTGGCGTGACGGCGCGCTGAGGCGCATCGAACTCGACGCGGGCCTGGCTGTCGCCGAGCGGCGTAACTGTGGCCGCGGCCGGCTGGTGGCGGTAGCGGATCTTCACCTCGGCGCGGATGGCGCCGTCCGGACATCCCATCGAAACCCAGTTCACCCGCGAGAGTGTGGCGCTGGAGCGCAGCAGCTCTCTGTCATCGCCCACCGTCACGGTGCCCGCGGCCGGCTCCAGGTGCAGCACATACAGAGGCCGTCCCACGGCCACTCCCAGGCCCTTGCGCTGCCCGACGGTAAAGCCGTGCACGCCGCGGTGCTCCCCCAGCACCGTGCCGGCAGTGTCCACAACGCGGCCGGCGGCGGCGGGCACCGGCTCGCCACGCTCGGCGAAATAGGCCTCGATGAAACGCGTGTAATCGTTGCCGGGCACGAAGCAGATCTCGTGCGAGTCGGGCTTGTCGGCCACCGGAAGGCCGGCGGCGAGCGCGCGCTCGCGCACCGCCTGCTTGGTCATCGCGCCCAGCGGGAACAGCGTGCGGCTCAACTGCTCCTGGGTCAGCCCGAACAGAAAATACGACTGGTCCTTGCCGGCGTCCACCCCGCGGCTGAGGGTGTAACGTCCGGTGGCGGGATCGCGGACCGTGCGGGCATAGTGCCCGGTGGCCACCATCTCGGCGCCCACCTGCCGCGCCGTCAGCAGCAACTGGTCGAACTTCAGCGAGTTGTTGCAAAGGGTGCAGGGGATGGGCGTGCGCCCGGCCAGGTAATCGTCCACGAACGGCCGCACAACGTCCTGCTCGAAGCGCTCCTCGTAATTGACGACGTAATACGGCAGCCCGAGGTGCTCGGCCACACGGCGGGCGTCATGCACGTCGTCCATGGAGCAGCAGCGGCCGTGGCCCGACTCCGGCATTCCCGGGAAGCCGGCCAGCCGCCGCTGGTTCCAGAGCTGCATCGTCAGCCCGATCAGGTTGTAGTTCTCGCCGCGGAGAAGCGCGGCGACCGTGGAACTGTCCACCCCGCCGCTCATCGCCACGACTAATGTCTTCGACATAATTATGAATTATGAATTATGAATGAAGGCCGCTGGTCGGGGCCGCTTCAATTCATAATTCATAATTCATCATTTTTTATACGCCGGCGAGAGGTCGCGCAGGCGCGCCACCACCTCCGGCAGCACCTCGATCACGCGGTCCACCTGCTCGGCCGTGTTGTGCCGGCCCAGGCTGAAGCGCAGGCTGGCGCGGGCCTGGTCGGAGCGCAGGCCGATGGCGGTCAGCACGTGCGACGGCTCGATGGCGCCGCTCGAGCACGCCGCGCCGGTCGAGCAGGCGATGCCCTTCAGATCGAGCGAGATCACCAGCGCCTCCCCTTCGACGTGATCGAAGTGGATGTTGGTGGTGTTGGGCACGCGGCGCAGCGGGTCGCCGTTGACGCCGGCCTCGTCCACGTGCGCCAGGATGCCGCGCTCGAGCCGGTCGCGCAGCGCCCCCAGCCGCGCGCTCTCGGCGGCCAGCGACTGGCGGGCGATTTCGGCGGCGCGCCCCAGCCCCACGATGCCCGCCACGTTCTCGGTCCCGGCGCGCCGGTCGCGCTCGTGGTGGCCGCCGTAGCTGAGCGGCTTCAGCAGCGTATTGCGCCGCACGAACAGCGCGCCCACGCCCTTGGGCGCGTAAATCTTGTGCCCGCTGATCGAGAGCAGGTCCACGCCGAGCGCCTTCGCGTCCAGCGGGATTTTGCCCGCGGCCTGCACCGCGTCGGTGTGCATCAGCACGCCGTGGGCGCGGGCCAGCGCGGCGATCTCGGCCACCGGCTGCACAGCGCCGATCTCGTTGTTGGCGTACATCACCGTAACCAGCACCGTCTCGGGACCGAGCGCGCGCCGTACGTCGTCCGGCTCGACGACGCCGCTCGGGCCTACCGGCAGGTAAGTGACCGCGACGCCTTCCTTTTCCAGCGCCTGGCAGGCGTTCAACACTGCGTGGTGCTCGATCTCGGTGGTGATGACGTGCTGGCGGCCGCCCCCGGCGCCTGTCGCCGCGCGCACCGCGCCGAATACCGCCAGGTTGTTGGCCTCGGTGCCGCCGCTGGTGAACACCACCTCGTTCGGCCGGCAGTTCAGCAGCCGCGCCACTTCGGCCCGCGCCTGCTCCACCGCCGCCCGCGCCTGCTGTCCAAAATGATGGATGCTGGAGGGGTTGCCGTATGCGCCCATGTAGAAGGGCAGCATCGCCTCCTGCACTTCGGGCAGGACCGGCGTCGTGGCGTTATGATCGAAGTACAGCCGCTCCATGCTGGTTCCAAGTCCCAAGTTGTTCTGGAACCTCTATTGTAGCATTCTTGAACGGAGCCGTCGGCGGGGGCAAACTTTGAACTATGAACTTTGCGATTTGAACTTTACACTCATTCTCTTATGCCTCGCGCGCTGATCACGCTCACCACCGACTTCGGCGGCTCGGACCACTTCGTGGGGACGATGAAGGGCGTCATCCTGGGCCTGAACCCGGAGGCGGCCCTGGTGGACATTTGCCACGAAGTCCGCTCGTACGACATTCTGGACGGGGCGTTCACCATCGCCCAGGCTTACCGCCACTTCCCGCCGCGCACGATTCACCTGGTGGTGGTGGACCCCGGCGTGGGATCGCAGCGGCGGCCGATCCTGGTGACCACCGACAAGCACCTGTTCCTGTGCCCGGACAACGGCGTGCTCTCGCTGGTGCTGAACCGCGAGGAGCACCAGGTGCGCCACGTGACTGCCGAGCATTATTTTCTGAACCCGGTGAGCAACACCTTCCATGGGCGCGACGTGTTTGCGCCGATTGCCGGCTGGCTCAGCCGCGGTGTGGAGTCCGCGAAGTTCGGCGACTTCATCACCGACTACATCCGCTTCAACGCTCCCAAGCCCAAGATGCTGAACGAGCGGCTGATGAAGGGCGTGGTCCTGAAAGTGGACAAGTTCGGAAATGTCATCACCAATTTCACGCCCGAGGACCTGCCGCTGCTGTTCAAGGAAAATCCGCCGCCGTTCAAGATCGTCGCCGGGAAGTCGGAGATTACCAAGCTGAACCTGGCCTATTCCACCAGCGCGCCGGGAGACCTGTTCGCCGTGATCGGCAGCACCGGTTACCTGGAGCTGGCCACCAACCGCGGCGCCGCCGCCAAGATCATCGGCGTGGAAAAGGGCGCCGACGTCGGCGTGGTCTTTGGCTAGCGGCAATGCCGTTCACTTAAGCGGCCGGCGCTTCTCGGAGCCTGGGAGCGCGGGCATCTTGCCCGCCGCGGTTGATTCGTTTGAAGCATTTGCGGGCGAGACGCCCGCGCTCCCAGGATCGCGCACTTTACGCATCTGTAGCACCTTTCGCTTAAGTGAACGGCATTGTGGCTAGCGGTGAGAAAACCAGCGGCGCTCACAGGGCTTCTGATTCTGGCGTTATCGGCGCTCGCCGCCCGGCAGGCGAAGGTCGCCCGACCCACCGCGCGCAGCGCCGGCTGGGCCGCTTACGGCGGCGATCCGGGCGGCTCGCGTTATTCGCCACTCACCGAAATCAACCGCGGCAATGTCACCCGGCTCCGCGTGGCGTGGACTTATCGCACCGGCGCGCTGCAGCCGGAAAGCCCGTCGAACCGCAAAGCCGCTTTCGAAGCCACTCCCATCCTGGCCGAAGGCGCGCTCTATTTCAGCACTCCGTTCAACCACGTCATCGCGCTCGACCCGGAAACCGGCCGCGAGCTGTGGACCTACGATCCAAAGGTGGACCGCAACCAGTCTTACTCGGAGGTGACCTCGCGCGGGGTGTCGTCCTGGCTCGACTCGAATCGCAAAGCAGACGAGCCGTGCCGCCATCGTATTTTCACCGGCACGATTGACGCCCGGCTGATCGCGCTCGACGGAAAAACCGGCCGCCCCTGCGAGGACTTCGGCACGGGCGGCGTCGTGGACCTTACCCGCGACGTGAACCTCAAGGACCGCGGCGATTACCAGGTGACTTCCCCGCCCGCGGTGATTGGCGGGTTGGTGATCACCGGATCCTCGATGGGCGACAATCGCGCCGCCGACGTGGAGCGCGGCGTGGTGCGCGCCTTCGACGCGCGCTCGGGCGCGCTGCGCTGGAGCTGGGACCCGATCCCGCGCGACCCGGCGCGTAACACCTGGGAAGGCGACAGCGCCGGGCGCACCGGCGGGGCCAATGCCTGGTCGGTGATCTCCGCCGACCCCGAGCGCGGCCTGGTCTTCGTTCCCACCAGCAGCCCCAGCCCCGATTTTTACGGCGGCGAGCGCCGCGGCAGCAACGTCTATGCGAACTCCGTCGTCGCGCTGCGGGCCGCCACCGGCAAAGTTGCCTGGCATTTCCAGGTGGTGCACCACGACCTGTGGGATTACGACGTGGCCGCGCAGCCCGCGCTGATTACCGTGCAACGCAACGGCCGCGCGGTTCCGGCGGTGGCCGTGGCCACCAAGATCGGCCACCTGTTCGTGCTCGACCGCGAAACCGGCCGCCCGCTGTTTCCAGTGACCGAGCGGCCGGCGCCGCGCAGCACGGTGAAGGGCGAAGAGGCCTGGCCGACGCAGCCGTTTCCGGCGCTGCCGCCGCCCATCGCGCCGCAGAAGCTGGCGGCCGACGATGCCTGGGGCGCCACGCCGGCCGACCGCGACTGGTGCCGGCAGCGCATCGCCTCGCTTCGCTCCGAGGGCCTGTTCACCCCGCCGAGCCTGGAGGGAACCGTCGTTTTCCCGGGCAACGCCGGCGGCGCTCACTGGGGCGGAATGGCCTGGGACCCGGTGCGCGGCCTGGCCATCGTCAACACCAACCGCCTGGCCACGATGGTGCGGCTGATCCCGCGCGATGAATTGCCGAGGGTGCGGGCCGCGGCCGACAACAACCGGATGCGCGGCGAGTTCGGCCGCCAGGCCGGAACTCCTTACGCGATGTACCGCGAGATCCTGCTGGCGCCGAGCGGCATCCCCTGCAACCCGCCGCCCTGGGGCGCGCTGGCTGCCTTTGACCTGAATTCCGGCGCGCGACGCTGGGAAGTGCCGCTCGGCGCAGTGGCAAAGTTTGGACCGGTCTCGGAGTTGGCTTTGGGCTCGCCGAATTTCGGCGGCGCAATCGTTACCGGCGGCGGCCTGGTGTTCATCGCCGCCGCCATGGACACTTACCTGCGCGCCTTCGACGTGGATAACGGAAAAGAATTTTGGAAAGCGGAGCTTCCCGCCAGCGCCCAAGCGACGCCCATGACTTTTCGACTGCGCGACGGTGGACGGCAATTCGTCGTGATCGCCGCCGGCGGCCACGCCAAGCTCGGCACCAAAATGGGCGACGCGGTTGTGGCCTTCGCGCTACAAGAGTGAATTCCGCGGCTTTGCGGCGAACCTCAGCATGACAGAGGCCGGTTTGTGACTGTAGGGCGGACTCCACTGCGATACTCAGACGCGGATGCGGTAGAGGCAGGCGTCGCCGGACCAGGCGCCGGGGCGCGCAAAAAGGCGCGTCATGTGGAGGGCGATTTCCCGCGTGCGGCGGTCTTCACGGGCGTAGAAATTGGATAGTGACAGAACGGGATCTTCGCCGGGCTGCAACGTATCCACCACCCGGATGGTGCGGCGCAGAAGCAGGCCCGTGCGCCGGCTGACTTCTCCGATCACAAAAGGAAAGCGCGGGCGGTTGCCGCGCGGGTTCTCGGGCGTGATGTTGCCGAGCCAGAAGAGGCGCCCGGAGGAGTGACGCAGCAGTTGCGAACAGGCACTGGGGCTGAAGAACGGCTGGGCGTCGTCGAAGGTCCACGGCTGCGGCGCCGTCCAGCGGCGGCCGCCGTCGCTCGAGGTGGCGAACCAGCGATGGCTGGGCAGCTCCGGCCGCCGGTCGTTCGAGCCGCGCAGCACCATCAGGAGGCGGCCATCCTCAAGGAACTCGAAGGTGGGCTCGACCATGCCCCGGGTGGAGCGCGCGGGATCGCCCTGGAGCAGCTCCGATATCTCCCAGGAGAGGTGATCGCCCTGCCAGCGTCCGTGGAGGATGGCCGCATCGGTGTAGGTGTACCCGCCGGTTGGGTTGTAAAGCCGGCCGTCGGGGGCGAGCGGGGTGATCTGGATCGGAAGGAGAATGCGCCCGTCTGGAGCGGAGACGGGCACACACGTCATGTCGCCCAGCATCGCGCAGTTCCGGCCCGTCCAAACGCCCGGCAGCGGATGGGTGGCATCGAACTCGCCGCCGGCGTGCACCGCTTGCCGCGGCAAGTCGAAGGACCGGCCGCCGTCGCGGGAGACGCGATAAAAAATCTTCCAGTTGCGAAGGCCCTCGAGCGGATCGTCGGAGGGAAGGACGCCCTCGGTCCAGAACTCGATGTAGCGGCCGGTGCGCGCTTCGACGAACCCGCAGCGCGGGTGGCGGCGGAGCATGCCTCCGGCGACACGCTCGCCGGTAGGCCGCTCAATCGGGGCGCTCCAGGTGCGGCCGTGGTCCTGCGAACGCCGGAACCAGGCGGCGTCAACCGTGTCCGAGCGTGTCCAGCGCTGCTCCACCGAAATCATCTCGCCGCCGCGAGGGCGCGCGTAAAAGGCATAGGCCATGACAGCGACGCCCGGGCCGGGTGGAGAAAGGAAGACCTCGCGCCGCACTCCCCGGTCCGCGAACGCCAGCGCCGCAGGTGCGGCAAGAAACGCGCGGCGCGAAAGATGGCTGGGCATGCGGGAAGCGTGCCGCCGGCGACGGAATTCCGCAAGCGGAAAAGCGGGTCCCTCGGTCGCCGCGGCGACCTCGGGATGACAAGCCGCGCTCCCAGGATTATTCGCTTTTCTTGCGGCGGAGGATGGTGGGCACTTCGAGGTCGTCGGCGGCGAACTCGGCGCCGGACTGGCGCGCGACCTCGTCCAGGCGCAGGTCGTCGCGCCGGGGCGGCGAAGGCGCGCCAGGCGCGGGCGACGGCTCGGGCGGCCTGGGTGGGGAAGGTATGCGGGGCTTGGGCAGCACCGAAGCCGGCGGAGCAGCAGGGCGGGCGGCCGGCGCAGGGTTCGCGGGCGCAGCCGGCGCCGGTGATACGGAAGGAGCGGCTTCCGGGGCGATCGCCGCGGCCGCCGCGCGCTTGCCGGTGAACGACTCCGAGCGGAAGCCGGTGGCGATCACGGTGATCTTCACCGCGTCGCCCATCTGGTCATTCATCACCGCGCCGAAGATGATGTTGGCGTCCTCGTGCGCGGCCTGCTGGATGATGCTCGAGGCTTCGTGCACCTCGTGCAGCATCAGGCTGTTCGATCCGGTGATGTTGATCAGGATGCCCTTGGCGCCCTGGATGGAGGTGTCTTCGAGCAGCGGGCTGGAGATGGCGCGGTTGGCTGCTTCCACGGCGCGGTTTTCGCCGCTGGCCACCGCCGTCCCCATCAGCGCGTAGCCCATGCCTTGCATCACAGTCTTCACGTCGGCGAAATCGCGGTTAATGATGCCGGGAATGGTGATGATGTCGCTGATGCCCTGCACCGCCTGGCGCAGGATGTCGTCGGCAATCAGGAAGGCCTCGAAGAAACTGGTCTCTTTCCCCAACAGCAGCAGGCGCGCGTTGGGAATGGTGATGACCGTATCCACGGTTTCGATCAGCTCGGCCAGTCCCTGCTCGGCCTGGATCATGCGGCGCCTTCCTTCGAAAGGGAAGGGCTTGGTGATGACGGCGACCACGAGCGCGCCCAGCTCGCTGGCCAGGGAAGCGACGATGGGCGTGGCGCCGGTGCCGGTGCCGCCGCCCAATCCGGCGGTGACGAAGACCATGTCGGC
>JBKKAI010000577.1:0-2840 GCA_046714815.1 Terriglobia bacterium
CGCTGGAGTCGGTGATGACGCCGGTAATGGTGCCGGTAAAGGACTGCGCGGTGACGAGGACCGGCAACACAAGAAGCAGCACGATGCACGAGAGCAGGCTCGATTTCATAGAACCTCCAGTAGCACATCTCTGAAACGCTCGGCCCTGTCAAGCGGAACTGTCCCCGCGGATTGACAAATGTCCGCGTGCGGTTCAAGCTGGGAACGGTTGGCGAAGCGGAGGCGGGCTCTGCTGGAGAGCAACGCGCCAAGGAATAGCCAACCGGAAACTCATCCAGACGATAAGGGAGGGGAGGAGCGGGGCTGCGGCCCGTTCCTCTCCGGTGACCTTCATCGGAGGATAGATTTCCCCATGCCTGAGAAAACTCACGACTCAACCCCCGCTGCGTCCTTTCGCTCAATAGTGGATCCGCGACACGGCGGTCCAAACCATCTCTACGCCTTCCACAGCCGCATGAGCCTTTTCCGCGATCCGGTTTCGCATTCAGACTACGAGTCTCGAGGACTCAGTGCTACGTCGCGCTTACCGGGGCGAGGACGGCCGCGGCCGACCGAGGTTCCCGATAGGGTTCGTTCTTTTTCAGGATCCAAAAAGCGCACTCGGCTAACTGCCGGGCCACGGCCACCGCCGCGACCGCCGGGACCTTGTTCCTGGCGAGCAACCGCTGGTACAGCCGCACCAGAGGACACCAGGGCCGTTGCTGGGCATGGCTGATGACCCCATTGGCAGCTTCAATAAACGCCCACTTCAGATTGCGGTTCACATCCTGGGCCACCGAGCCCCGGCGGGTGCGCCCGCCGCTGGAGTACACACGCGGCACCAGGCCGGCATAACTGGTCAGCTGCCCGGAGGAGCCGAAGCGGGTGATGTCGCCAATCTCGAAAGCGATACTGATGCCCAGGATCAGCCCCACGCCGGGCAGTGTTTGCAGCAAACGGATCGGCGGCGTCTCCCGGACGATCTGCTTCATCCGCTGTTCGGCCTCTTCGATGCGGGACCGCACATCGGCCAGCAGCCGCGTCTGCTCCTGAACCGCTCGCCGTGTCTCCGGCGGCAGCCGTTTCAGGGCCGCGCTCATGTCGCGTTGGCCGCGATCCCCGAACAGATCGGTGGCCTGCGACGCGATGATCCCGTAGCGGCCGAAGGCGGCTTGAATGCGGTTCTTCAGCTTCGTGCGAATACGGCTGAGCGCCAGCCGGGTCCGCGTCAACTCCCGCTGGTCGCGGATCTCCGCCGGCGCCGTCCAGACCACCGGCAGGGTCCCGTTCCGCAGCAAAGTCGCCAGGCCCCGCGCATCCAGCTTGTCGGTCTTGTTTCGTCCGCCCATCAGCCGCTTCGCTTGCCCCGCATTGGCCAGCAGTGGAAAATGCCCCGCCCGCTCCATCTCATCCACCATCCAGTACCAGTACCCGGTCGTTTCCAGCGCAATCGCTGAACCCGCCGGTAGCCCCGCCAGAAACTGCCGAAACCGCTCCCGTTCATGCGGGACCGTAGCGGCCCGCCCCGCCTCCCCCTGTTCGTTCACCGCCACGAAAACAGAATACGCCTTGTGGGCGTCACATCCGATAAACTGCTTCATGCTGCAGCGCTCCTTTCGCTCACTACCTTCAGCGGGTAGAGTAACCCGCCTGGGGCGCTGCGCCGTTTCATAGGATCAGGCATTCTTGCCTGTGCTGGCGCGCGCTGTGCTCCGGCGCAAGCTTGCCGACCGTTGTGATCCCAACGCCCGAATCCGTGTAATCCGTTTATTCCGCGTAATCCGCGGTTCCCGTCTTCCGCGAGGTCTGCTACCATCCATCCCAAACCATGAGCGAACCGTCAACCCTGCTGGAATTGCTTTCGCCGGCCCCCGGAGGGCGCATTGCAATCGTCCTGCCGGACACCGGTGATCGGGTCACTTACGCCTCGCTGCGGGAGCAGGTGATGAGCATCGCCGAGACGCTGGCGGGTCAAGGGATCGGCCGCGGCGACCGCGTCGCCATGGCGTTGCCCAACGGGCTCGCCACCGTCGTCTGCTTTCTGGCGGCTTCCGTGGCCGGAACCGCCGCGCCTTTGAACCCCGGGTACCGCCGCGAAGAGTTTTCTTTTTACCTGGAGGATACGGCGGCCAAAGTCCTCATCGTCCCACCGGAGGGCGGGGAAGAAGCTCGCCGCGCGGCCGCCGACCGTGGAATTCCCATCCTGACAGTGGAGACCGTAGACGGCGCCGTTCGCCTTTCGGCCGCGCCTACGCGCGCCACGGCTCACGAGCCATCTCCCGATGATGTCGCGCTGGTGCTGCATACCAGCGGCAGCACCGGACGGCCCAAGCGCGTGCCGCTGAAGCATCGCCTGCTCACCGTTTCCACGCGGAATGTCGTGAACACTTACCAGTTGACGCCCGAGGACGTCTCCCTGTGCCTGATGCCGCTGTTCCACGTTCACGGACTGGTGGCCTCCACGCTGGCGACGCTGCTTTCAGGCGGCACGCTGGTGATCCCCTCGCGTTTCAATCCGCTCTCGTTCTGGCGCATCGTGCGGGACCATCGCGCCACCTGGTATTCCGCCGTGCCGACCATCCACCAATTGATTATGGCCCGCCTGGGAGACGGTTCCGAGCGGCCGGCGGGCGCCGAAGGCCTGCGCTTTATCCGCTCCTGCAGCGCGGCGCTCTCGCCAGACCTGATGCGGAAGATGGAGTCGGTCCTGGGCGTTCCCATGCTCGAAGCCTACGGCATGACCGAAGCTTCGCACCAGATGGCCTCCAATCCGCTGCCTCGCGGCGCGCGCATGCCCGGCACGGTGGGGCCCGGAAGCGGCGTTTAGATCAGCATCATGGATGACGCGGGCCGCCATCTCG
>JBKKAI010000578.1:0-5039 GCA_046714815.1 Terriglobia bacterium
TCGGGGGGTAAGACGGGGGCGGTGGTGTTGATGGGCGGCTCTAGCTGGTCGGGCACGGTGATCTGGGCGAAGCGGCGGGCGCGCCGGGCGATGGCCGCGATCACCGCCAGCGCGGCCCAGCCGCCGGCGGGCATCCACAGCGCGGCGAAGCCGTTGCGGAAAGCGTTCTCGCCGCCGGCGAACAGGCTGCCCGCGCCGATCCACGATGACAGCAGCGTAAACACCAGCACCGGCCAGGCCAGGCTTCGGCCGGCCAGGTTGAAATCGTCCTGGGTCTTCACCGTGCGCAGGCGGGCGATGCTCACCCCCAGCAGCGTGGTCACGATAACGGTGAGGACAACCGCGTAAAGCATTTCTATCCGTTCCGGAGAGCGTCCCGCCCGCCACCGGCGGTCAGAATCCTGGCCAGGCTCGCGGACTCTTCGACGATCCCCTGGATCTCGACAATCTTGTGCTGGGACCGCTCACCGGTGACGATCCGCACGGACGAGCGCGGCACCCCAAGCGCCGAAGCAAAGAACTCCACCACGGCGCGGTTGGCTTTGCCGTCCACCGGCGGCGCGGTAATTTCCAGCTTCCATTCGTCACCCAGTTTGCTGGCGATGCGCGAGCGGCGGGCGCGCGGCTGGACCTTGATTCGCAGCTTCACGGCATCCTTTCGCCGAAAATGGCGGCGCCGACGCGCACCACCGTCGCTCCCTCTTCGATGGCCACCTCGAAGTCGCGGCTCATGCCCATCGAAAGCTCCGGCGTGCCGAAGCGCTCGCCCCATTCGCGCAGGCGGCGGAAGTAGGGGCGCGCGCCCTCCGGGTCGGCGGTGAACGGCGGCACGGTCATCAACCCGAGCAACTCGATGTTCGGCAGCGCCGAAACCTGCATCGCCAAGCCTGGCAGCTCCGCTTCCGAGCATCCGGTCTTGGCCGCCTCGGTGGCGGCGGGCGGCGAGAAAGCGCCGCCGGCATTGGCTTCCGATCCCAGCTTCACTTCGATGAAAACTCCCAGCCGCCGGCCGTACTCCGCGGCGGCGGCGTCCAAGCGGACTGCCAGCCGCCGGCTGTCGAGCGTCTCTACGACGTCGAACAGTTGCGCGGCCCGCCGCGCCTTGTTCGATTGCAGATGCCCGATCATGCGCCATACGGCGCCCGGCAGCGGCGGCGCGGCCAGCAGCGGCCGTTTCTGCTCGAACTCGTGCACGCGGCTTTCGCCGAACTGCCGCTGCCCCGCTTCGTACGCTTCGCGGATGGCCGCCGCCGGGTGCGTCTTGCTGACCGCCACCAGCGTCACCGGCTTCTTCCGCGCCGAGCGCTCCACCGCGCGGTCTATGCGAGCGCTCACCGAAGCCATGTTTTCACGAATGGAGGTCACGCCCTGAGCTTAGGTCCGAGGAAAAAGCCACAGAGGCACAGAGCGCACAGGGCGCAGCGGCGCGCTTCAGTAGTTTCGAGAAAACGCCCGCCGCCGCGCTCCGTTGTGCGCGTTTCCCGGAGAGACACAGAGAAAATCAAAGGACTCTTCACGCTATCCTTAAGGAGCCCCGCCGAAGTCATCGTTGGTCGCTTTCTTTCTGCTCTGCGCCTTCGTGGCTCTGTGGCAAACAATCACGGAACCTCGCTGAGAGCGGACGAAAAATTGTACCATGCTATGATGGCCCGCTTGCCGCCGCCTCTTTATGCGGGGAAAATTCATCACCTTCGAGGGCATTGACGGCTCGGGGAAGACCACGCAGCTCGAGTTGCTGGGCGGCCGCCTGCGCTTGTCGGGAATTGCGGTGACGACGGCGCGCGAGCCGGGCGGCACCGCGGTGGGCGACGCGATTCGGCGCATCCTGCTCGATTCGGCCACGACACGGCTGGAACCGGTGCCCGAAGCGCTGCTCTATTTCGCCTCTCGCGCGCAGAACGTGAGCGAAGTTATCCGCCCGGCGCTCGAGGCGGGACACGCCGTCCTTTGCGACCGGTACGTGGACGCGTCGGCCGCGTACCAGGGAATCGGACGCGGCCTGGGCCTCGACCTGGTTCACGACCTGGAGCGCATCGCCTGCGCCGGAGTGAAGCCCGACCTCACCCTGGTGCTGGACATCGAGCCGGACACCAGCGTCCGCCGGGCGCTCGATCGCAACCGTGCGAGCGCCCAGGCCGGCCGCTCGGACGAGAGCCGCTTCGAGCGCGAGAGCCTGGAATTCTTCCGGCGGGTCCGGAGCGCCTACCTGGACATTGCGGCGCGCGAGCCGCACCGCGTCGTGGTGGTGAACGGCGAGCGGCCGCGTGAAGCTGTGGCTGAAGATGTGTGGCGGGTGGCGCAGCGCCTTTTGGGGACATTATGAGTCGCGCCCGATAGGCGCTTTGTAAGCCGCGGCCGATGGACGTTTGGTAAAAACCATGGGCTGGGAAAAATATCTGGGCAACCGGCGCGCCGTCGAGGCGATGCGGCACATGATCGCCGAGGGGCGGCTGCCGCACGCGCTGGTGCTGGCGGGTCCGGCCGGCGTCGGCAAGTACCTGCTGGCCACGATGGTGGCCCGCGCGGTCAACTGCCTGGACGAGGCGGCGTACGGCCACGGCGATTTCTGCGGCGCCTGCGCGAACTGCCGGACGATCGCCGGCCTGGAGGCTTACGAAGACCACCCGGAGCTCGGAAGCATGCTGGCCGAGCGGCCACGCCTTTCCGCCGAAGAGCGCCGCGACAACCCGCTGCTGCTGAGCACCCACCCGGACGTTTTCGTTCTGCCCCCGGACGGCAAGACGCATCAGATTTCCATTCACCAGGTGCGGCGGATGGCCGGCCTGGCGCAGTATCGCCCATCGCGCGCCCGCCGGCGCGTGTTTATCCTCGACGGCGCCGACCGCAGCGATGAAGTGGCCGCCAGCGCGATGCTCAAGATACTGGAAGAGCCCCCGGCCGGGGCCCTGCTGCTTTTGACCGCCACCTCTTACTTCGCGCTGCTGCCGACCATCCGGTCACGGGCGGTTGCGGTGCGTCTGGGCCCGCTCGATTCCGCCGACGTGGAGCGGCTGCTGGAGCACACGAACTGGACCGCGGCCGAAAAGAAACTGGCGGCGCGGCTCTCCGAAGGCAGTCCCGGCACGGCGCTCCGGCTGGACCTGGCGGAGTCGCGCCGGCTGCGCGGCGAGCTGCTCGGGCTGGTGCGCGGCGGCATGGAGGGGCGCGACTACGCGGGCCTGTTCACCCGGACCCAGGCGCTGGCCCAGGCACGGCAGCGGAGCGCGGCGGGAGGCGAGACACTGGAGGGCATTCTCGACCTGCTGTACAGCCTGCTGCACGACCTGATGTACCTGGTGGTGGCGCGGGAGAGCGGCGCCCCACCCCGCCCGCTGCGCCACGCCGACCTCGAGAAGGAGCTTCAGGCCCTGGCCGGCCGCGCCGACTGGGCCTGGCTGGTTCGGGCCGCCGGGCGCCTGGACCGGATGGAGCGCCTCCTGCGCCGCAACATTAATAGACAGGTGGCGCTGGAAGCTCTGGCTGTCTCGCTTCGCACGTAGCAAAGTTTCTTTCTCCCGTGCGTTTTTTTCTCTTGCGTTACGCTTGCGTGCCCCCGTTGACTGTGATAGCTTGACTGTCAAACAAGCAACATCCCTGGAACAAAACGTCGAACGGGCTCCAGCTTGGTATCTTTTCGAACAGAGGCTATTGTGACAGACGAACGCAGCAGAGAGGCAGCCAGGAACATCGGGGTGAATCGCAAGCTCATCCGTCCATCGCTCACCGAGTTGAAGGAGCAGATCGCGGTGCGGCAACAGCCGCGCCGGAAGCCGGCGCCCCCCGATTCGACCAACGCGGAAAACTTCTACTACGTGAAGCAGATGCAGTCGCGCACCCCCATGGTGGTGGTGCTGCAGGACGGCGAGCAGATCCACGGCGTCATTGAATGGTACGACCGCCACTGCATCAAGGTGAACAGGATCAATGAGCCGAACCTGCTCATCTACAAGCCCAACATCAAGTACTTGTACAAGGAACACGAGCTAAAAACCGGCAACAACGGCGGCAACGGCGGCGTGTAAGGAATCCTCCACAAGGCGGGTGGCCTTACCCTACCTGTTCCTGTGTTCCAGCCGATAGCGGCGACGCTCGTCGGCCTGCCGGTAGCGCCGCTTTTCCTCTTCGGTTTCCGGGGCCACCGGCCCGATGGGCTTCGGCTTGCCTTGCCCGTCCAGAGCCACGAAGGTCACATAGGCGGAGCTGGTGTGCCGCCGCTCACCGGTGAGGATGTTCTCGCTGAACACCTTCACGCCCACTTCCATCGAGGTGTGAAAGACGCGGTTCACGGAAGACTTCAGAACAATGAGGTCGCCGATCTTGATCGGGTGCCGGAAATCCACGTGGTCCATCGCCGCGGTGACCACGTAGCTGCGGGAGTGCCGGTGGGCGGCGATGGCCGCGGCGATGTCCACCAGGTGCAGGACTTTGCCGCCCAGGATGTTCCCCAAAGGGTTGGCGTCATTGGGGAGCACCACCTCCACCATCTCGGCCTGCGATGCGCGGACCGTCTTGCTGTCTTCCATATTCTTAGGATTGCCGGCCGGCCTTTCGCCGCAGGTAGGCGCGGAGGTAAGCGCCGGCCTGCTGCCTTACCAGCGGCGGCAAATCCGGGGCGCCGCCTTCCGCTTCCACGAAGATTCCGGCAGCGGCCTGATACTCCAGGACGCCGTGGCGCGAGGGGCGATGGTCGCGCTCCTCGACAAAACTGACGCCAAGGATTCCGTCGCGATCGCGGGTCACGGCGAAGCGCAGCGCGTCGCCCGGATGGGCGCCGTCGAACCGCGGGCAGCGGCCCCGCGCGTATCCCAGGTTACAGAGGTTGCGCAGATCGTCGCTGCAGGGGAGGCAGCGCTCCGGCGCTGGGCGCTCCGCCGGAGCGCGGCATTCGCCCGAGTACGGGTCTCCCAGCGGCATGGGCAACCGGCGGGTTGCGCCCGCGGTGGGAATCGGCTCGGTCGGATAAAAAAACGGGCAGGCCATCGGCGACGCACGCTTATGATATTCTGCGGCGTCGGCAATTTCAAACTTCACTTCATTAC
>JBKKAI010000579.1:0-6279 GCA_046714815.1 Terriglobia bacterium
CTGCGGCAGCGGGCCTTTCCAGGCGGCGGCCAGCGCCGCGGCCAGCGCGCCGCCGGACTCGCCCGGCGCCGGCCCGGAGCCACCGCTCCCGGCGCCGATCAGGCAGATGCCCTCGACGCCTTCGCCCAACTGCACGGTGGCGCGCGAATCCTCGACGCGGACCACGCGGCCCGTCACCCGGTCGCCCGGCTTGTGCTCGCGCAGGTAATCATCGAAGGTGGTCGCCTCCAGTTGCTTCATGCTCAGCTTCAGGCGGCGCTTTTCGCCGTCGGCTTCGAGCACCACGGCCTTGACCGTCTGGCCGATCTTCACCACTTCGCTCGGATGCTCGATGCGGCGCTCATGGGTAAAGTCGGAGACGTGGACCAGGCCCTCGATTCCTTCCTCGACCTCGACAAACGCGCCGAACTTCGCCAGGCGGCGAACGATGCCTTCCACCTGCGTGCCGGCCGGGAAGCGCTCGGCCACGGTGTCCCAGGGATTGCCCAGCACCTGCTTCAGGCCCAGGCCCAGCCGCTTGGCGGCCGGGTCAATCTTGAGCACCACCGCCTCGATGTCTTCTCCCTTGCGCAGCACGTCGCTCGGCTTGCGGACGCGCTTCACCCAGGACATCTCGGAAACATGCACCATGCCCTCGACGCCGGGCCGCACTTCGACGAACGCGCCGAAGTCGGTGAGCTTGGTGACGGTGCCGCGCACGCGGTCGCCGGGCTTGAGCTCGGCCAGCGCGGCCTCCCAGGGGTCGGGATACATCTGCTTCAGCCCCAGCGAGATCTTCCCGGTGTCGCGGTCCACGCGAAGGACTTTCAGGTCGAGCGTATCGCCGACCATCAGCTCCGAGCGCGGGTCGCTGACACGCGACCAGGAAATATCGCCGACGTGCAGCAGCCCGTCCACGCCGCCCAGGTCCACGAACGCGCCGAAGTCGGTGAGGGTGCGGACCGTGCCGCGCGCCACGCCACCCTCGATCAGGCCGCCGAGCACCGTCTCGCGGACGGCGCGCGCTTCTTCTTCGATCACCGCTCGCCGGTCCACTACGATGTTCTCTTCGTCGGGCTCGAACTGGATGATGCGGCAGCGGATCTCCTGGTCCACCAGCTTTTCCATCTCCGCCGCCTCGCGGGCGCCGCTGCGGGACGCCGGCAGGAACGCCCGCGCTCCCACATCCACGGTCAAGCCGCCCTTGATGGCGCCGGTCACGCGCCCGGCGATCACCTGGTGTGTTTCAAAAGCCTCCTGCAGCGACCGCCAGTCGCGCGGGCGCGCGCCCTTCATGCGCGAAAGCGTGACAAAGCCGTCAGGATTGCGTCCGGTAATGGACACATCGAAGCTGTCCCCGACTCTGACGGTGAGGTTTCCGGCGGCGTCGCGCAGTTGGGCCGCCGGGATTACCCCCTCGGTCTTGGCGCCGAAATCCACCAGGACCAACTCACCCGAGAAGCCCGCCACCGTCCCATGACGGGGCGGATTGGACGGGGCCCGGCCGGGCCCTCTTCCCTTCCCGCGCGGATCAGGCGCCGCGCCGCCGCGCTCGCGCTCGGACTGTTCCCGCTCGAACTGCGAGAGAATCTCGGCGAAAGACGACTTCTCTGCTTCTTCGATCCGGTCCTTGTTCTTTTTCATTACTGGAGCGGCTCCTCCCAGTTCTCCAGCGTTTTCTTGACGTGCGCCATGAACTGATCGGCCAGCGCGCCATCAATCAGGCGGTGGTCGAAGCTGAGCGTCAGGTGAATGATCGAGTGGATGGCGATGGAGTCGTTGTCACCGTCGCTGACCACCACGGGCGCCTTGTAGATGGCGCCCATGCCCATGATGGCCACCTGCGGCTGGTTGATGATCGGGGTGCCGAACAGTGCGCCATAACTGCCGGGATTGGTGATGGTGAAGGTGCCGTTCTGCACTTCATCGGGCAGCAGCTTCTTCGCGCGGGCGCGGTCGGCCAGGTCCCGGATGGCGCGCGCCAATCCCACCAGGTTCTTCTCCTCGGCGCTCTTGATGACCGGGACGATCAGTCCCCAATCGAGCGCCACGGCGATTCCCAGGTTGATGTCCTTCTTCAGCAGGACGTTGGCGCCGTCCATCGAGGCGTTCAGCCAGGGGAAGGCCTTGAGGGCGTTGATGGCGGCACGGGCGATGAACGGCATGTAGGTGAGTTTGATGCCGTTGCGTTGCTCGAATTCGGCTTTGGTCTGCTCGCGCAGCTTGACGACGCGCGTCAGGTCCACCGCGAAAACGGTGGTGACGTGGGCCGAGGTGCGCTTGCTCTCCACCATGTGCTGCGCGATCTTCTGGCGCATGCCGCTGAGCGGCATCACTTCGACGCGGCCCGAGGGCGCGGCAGGCTTTGCGGCGGACGAGGGCGCCGCCGCGCGCGCAGCGGGCGCGGGCGAGCCCGGTGGCTGCGGCGCCGAGACGCCGCGGCCTTCCAGGTAAGCCGTCATGTCGTTCTTGGAAATGCGCCCGCCGAGGCCGGTGCCGGTTACCTGGCTGAGATCAACGCCGTGCTCGGCAGCCATCTTGCGCACCAGCGGCGAGGAACGAGCGTCTTCGCCTTCAGCGCCGCCGGCCCCATCGGCGCCATCGGACGCCGGCTCGGGTTCGGCCTTGGCAGCCTCTGGCTTGGCGGGCGCGGCCTTCGCGGGCTGGGGCTTGGCGGCCTCCGGCTTGGCCGACTCGGCCTTGGCGGGCGCAGCCTTGGCCGGCTCGGGCTTGGCCGGCTCGGGCTTGGCAGGCGCGGCCTTGGCGGGCTCGGGCTTGGCGGCATCGGGCTTGGCGGGCTGCGCTTCCGCGGGCGCAGTGGCCTCACCCTCCTCGGCTATTTCGGCGACAACCGTGTTGATTTGCACGGTCTGGCCCTCGTTCACCAGCACCTTCGACAGCACGCCGGCAGCGGGCGAGGGAATCTCGGCGTCCACCTTGTCGGTGGAGATTTCAAACAGCGGCTCGTCGCGCTGCACGGTGTCGCCGGGCTTCTTCAGCCAGCGGGTCAGGGTCCCCTCGAAAATGCTCTCCCCCATCTGGGGCATGATTACGTTCGTCGGCATGGCGGTCAGGTCACCATCAGACAGGCATTCCGGCCTGTCACTGTTTGGACAGGCCTCGCGGCCTGTCATTGCTAAAAGTTGATTGGCCGCACGGGCCTTGCGGCCCGTCCGGTCAATTAAGAATCTGTGCTTCGCAGTTGGGGCAGAATACGGTCTGGTCGGGACGCGGGATGCAGCGGATATGCACGGCGCAGCTACCCACGGCGTGTCCGCCGCATGGCGCGTCCAGTCCTTCGTCGGTCCAGCCCCAGAAAATATCCGCCGCGCAGTTCGGGCAGCAGTTCGGCAGAACGAGCGAGAGCATAGTCGCCGTCTCGTAGCGGCGGGGAAACTGATTCAGGTTTCGGTTCATAGGTATCCCGCGTCAATAGGCAGCGAGCCGCCTCGCGGCCTCCAGCACATCGCTTACGTTGGGCAAGAACCGTTCTTCCAGGGGAGGGCTGAAGGGCATGGGCGTGTCGGGAGCAGTGACACGAACGATGGGCCCATCCAGCGCCTCGAAAGCCTCTTCGGCGATGATGGCGGCCAATTCGGACGCGAAACCACCGGTCCGGTTGTCTTCGTGCAGGAGGATGACCTTGTTGGTCCGGCGCACCGTGCCGAGCACGGCGTCGCGGTCTAACGGGCAGAGAGTGCGCAGGTCGAGCACTTCCAACTCGATCCCCTCTTCCTTCAACTGGCGGGCCGCATCAAGCGCCACCCAAACCATGGCGCCATAGGTAATCAGGCTTAAATCTCCCGGTCTCCCCTCCGGCACCCGCCTCAGAGCGGCCTGGCCCAGGGGGACTACATAATCATCGTCCGGGACTTCTTCCTTGACCCTGCGGTACAAAAACTTATGCTCAAAATATAATACCGGATTGCTGTCCCGAATGGCAGCTTTTATTAGACCCTTGGCGTCATAGGCGGTGGCCGGGGCCACCACCTTCAGGCCGGGGGTATGGACGAACCACATCTCCGGGTTCTGCGAATGGAACGGCCCTCCGTGGACGCCGCCGCCGGAGGGTCCGCGGATCACCAGCGGCAGGGGCACGCCGTAGCGGTAGTGCATCTTGGCGACCAGGTTGACGATCTGGTTAAAGCCGTTGGAGATGAAGTCCATGAACTGCATCTCGAGCACCGGGCGGAAGCCCAGCATCGCCGCGCCGGCGCCGGCGCCGACAATGGCCGCTTCGGAGATGGGCGTGTCAATCACGCGCTGCTCGCCGAACTCGTCGAGCAGGCCGGCGGTGGCCTGAAAGGCGCCGCCGTAGCGGCCTACGTCCTCGCCCATTACGAAGACGGACGGGTCGCGGCGCATCTCTTCAAACAGCCCCTGCCGAATCGCTTCCAGGTATGTGCGTTCCATTCGGTAAGCCGGAAAGCACAGGCAAGAATGCCTGTGCTACGTTTCGCAGAAGACGCCTTTCAACGCTTCGCCGCCCTCGGGCATGGGCGTGGCCAGGGCCGTTTCCACCTCGCGGCGAATCTCCCCGCGGATGCGCTCCTCGAGGCGCGCATTCTCCACGTCGTCGAGCCAGCCGCGGCGAACCAGATCTTTCTGAAGGAGCGCGATGGGGTCGCGCTTTCGCCACTCTTCCAGTGTTGCGCGCGGGACGTACGATGCCGAATCGTGCTCGGCGTGACCCTTCATGCGCATGGTCTTGGCCTCGATCAGCGAAGGTCCGAGGCCGGCGCGCGCCCGCGCGACCGCCACGCTGGTGGCGCCGAACACCTGGAGCGCGTCGTTGCCGTCCACCACCGTGCCGGGGATG
Organism: Terriglobia bacterium; assembly: GCA_046714815.1. Taxonomy (GTDB): domain Bacteria; phylum Acidobacteriota; class Terriglobia; order JAJPHL01; family JAPKYU01; genus JBKKAI01. The sequence continues at coordinate 4,799 of JBKKAI010000579.1, forward strand.
CCGTAGCCGCGGCCACGCTCGGCAAGGTCTTTCACCGCCGTCTGCTTTTCCACCGGCGTGGAGTAGGCCCAGCCGTTGTTCTCGATGATCAGAATGAGCGGCGCGCGCCGCACCGCGGCAAAGTTCAACCCTTCGTGGACCTCGCCCACCTGCGCGCCGCCTTCGCCGATGTAGGTCAGGCAGACCGACTTGCGTCCAAGCATCTGCAGCGCCATTCCGATGCCCGCCATCACCGGCACCAGCGACCCCAGGTGGCTGATCGGCGGGACGACGCGCAGCCCGTGGAGGTCGCCGAAGTGCGCGCCGCCGTCCTTGCCCCAGGTGGGGGCCGTGGCCCGGCCCATGTACTGCGCGAAGATGTCCGCCGGCCGGAAGCCCTTCACCAGCACGGCGCCGACGTTGCGGATCATCGGCCCCAGGTAATCCTCGCTCTCGAGCGCGAAGGCGCTGGCGCAAGAGACGGCCTCCTGGCCCAGGCTGGCGTAGCAGCCGCCCACCAGCCGGCCCTGCCGGTAGAGCGCTGCCAGTTGCTCGTCCACCGCGCGCGTGAGCTTCATCCAGTAGTAAAGATCGAGTTGCTGCTCGCGGCCGAGTCCGGTGACCTTGGACTTGTTCTTTAGCGGGCGCTGGCGCATACAGGCTCGGCGGTGAATACGCGCGCGACGTGGTGGGCGACGGCCTGCTTGACGGCGCTCATTTCCGGCGACGCGCCGCCGAGCACACGCTCGATCGAAGTGACGCCGCAGCGGCGGATGCCGCAGGGAACGATGAACGCAAAGTAGCCCAGGTCGGGATGGACATTGAGCGCGAATCCGTGCGAAGTGACCCAGCGGCTGACGTGCACGCCGATGGCGGCGATCTTTTCCGCACCGGCCCACACGCCGGTGTAGCCGGGGTTGCGGCCCGCCGCCACGCCAAATTCGCCGAGCGCGGCGATCAGCGCCTCTTCGAGCGAGCGGACGTACCACACAACGTCTTTACGGATGGCGCCCAGGTCCAGGATCGGGTAGCCGACCAACTGGCCCGGCCCGTGGTAGGTGATGTCGCCGCCGCGGTTGGCGCCGTGGACCTCGACACCCGGCGGCCGCGCCAGCAGGTGCTCCTGTTTCGCGTTGCGGCCCAGGGTGAACACGTGCGGGTGTTCGAGCAGAAGCAATGTATCGGGAGCGCGGTTGTTCTTGCGGGCCTCGACCAGATCACGCTGCTTTTCGAGCGCCTCCTCGTACCCCATCGTGCCCAGATCGCGAATCTCCATTTGTCTTTAACTCATAACTCATCATTCATCATTCATCATTGCTTTCTAGCCGTTGATGCTCATGCCGTAGACCGCGTTGCCGGCGTCGAACATCGCTTCGGCCAGCGTCGGGTGCGCGTGGATGGTGTACATGAACTCTTCCGCGGTGGCTTCGAGCTCGAGCGCCATCACCGCTTCGGCGATCATCTCGGTGGCCAGCGGGCCGATGATGTGCACGCCCAGCACC
>JBKKAI010000580.1:0-2528 GCA_046714815.1 Terriglobia bacterium
GTGGTCCCCTTCCATGAGTTCGCGGTGAATCCCACGACGGAGATCGTCGAGGCCGGCCGCGCTTTCGCCGCCCCGCTGCGCCTGGACTCCATCATCGGCCTCGGCGGCGGCAGTTCGATGGACTGCGCCAAGGGAATCAACTTCCTGCTGACCAACGGCGGCCGGATGCAGGACTACTGGGGCTACGGCAAGGCCACGCAGGCGATGCTTCCGATGATCGGCATTCCCACCACAGCCGGGACGGGCAGCGAAGCGCAATCCTACGCGCTGATCTCCGACGCCGCCACCCGCGTCAAGATGGCCTGCGGCGACCCGAAGGCGGCGTTCCGCGCCGCGCTGCTCGACCCCGAGCTGACCGTGTCGCAGCCGGCCGGCGTGCGCGCCGCGGCCGGCTATGATGCCGTTTCGCACGCCGTGGAAACCTGGGTGACCACGCGGCGCAACCCCATCTCCGATTGCTTTTCGCGCGAGGCGTGGCGGCTGCTGGAGGCGAATCTGGAGCTGGTGATGGCGCGGCCCGGCGAGATCGAGGCGCTCGGCGCCATGCAGTTGGGCGCTCACTTCGCCGGCGCCGCCATCGAACACTCGATGCTCGGCGCCACTCACGCCTGCGCCAATCCGCTTACGGCGCGCTACGGGACGGTCCATGGCGTGGCCATCGCCAGCCTGCTGCCGCACGTGGTGCGCTGGAACGCCGCGGCGGTCAATGGGCGCTACACCGAGCTTTCGCCCGTGCTGGCCGCCCGGCTCGAGGCGCTGGCCCAGGCCGCGGGGCTGCCGGCACGCCTGAGTGCCCTCGGCGTTCCTCGCGATGATCTTCCGAAGCTGGCCGAGGAAGCGGCCGGCCAATGGACCGGCCGCTTCAACCCGCGCCCGTTCGATGCCGCCGGCGCTTTGGAGGTCTACCAGTGCGCTTACTGATTACACTGCTGGCGGCCGTCCTGTTTTCCGCGGCGCAGACCAATGTCCCGGCCGCTCCGGCGCCTTCCGCCGACTGGCCGCAGTTTCGCGGCAACCCGCAGTTGACCGGGGTCGCGGCCGCGGCTCCGCCCGCCTCGCTCAAGCTTCTCTGGACATTCGAGGGCGGCGAATCCATCGAATCATCAGCGGCGATCGCGGGCGGCGCCGTCTATGTCGGCTCCCAGTCCGGTGACCTGCTGGCGGTGGACCTGGAAACCGGCAAGCTGCGCTGGAAGTATCGCACCACCGAGCCGATCGGCGAATCATCGCCCGCCGTCCACAACGGCATGGTGTTCGTGGGCGACCTGGCGGGTGTGGTGCACGCCGTGGATGCGCGCGACGGCAAAGGGCTGTGGACCTACAAGACCGGCGGCGAAATCAAGTCCTCACCTGTTGTCGCAGACGAGAAATTGCTGATCGGCTCCTACGATGAGCACCTGTACGGCTTGTCGCCGCGCAGCGGCGCGCTGTTGTGGAAGTTCAAGACCGAGGGGCCGGTGCACGCCACCGCCGGGGTGGCCGATGGGCTGGCGTTCATCTCCGGTTGTGACGCCATGTTCCGCGCGGTGCGAATCAGCGACGGCAAGGAGATGTTCCGCGTGGCCTCGGGAGCGTACACCGGCGCCTCGCCGGCGCTCGCCGCGCAGGCCGCGTATTACGGCACGTTCAACAACGAGGTGCTGGGCGTGAACTTGCGCACGCGAAAAATCGCCTGGCGCTACCAGCATCCCAAGCGGCACTTCCCCTTCTATTCGTCGGCGGCGGTGGCCGACGGCAAAGTGGTGCTGGGCGGCCGCGACAAGATCGTCCACTGCGTGAACGCCCGAACGGGCAAGGGCCTGTGGACGTTCACCACGCGCTCGCGCGTGGAATCCTCTCCGGTAATCGCCGGCGGCCGCGTCTACGTCGGCTCGAACGACGGCCGCTTCTACGTGCTCGACCTCGCCACCGGCGCCAAGCTGTGGGAATTCACCGCCGGCGCTCCGCTCTCGGCCTCGCCCGCCATCGCCCGCGGCCGCATCGTCATCGGCTCCCAGGACGGCCGCCTCTACTGCTTCGGCTAGTGGTTATCGCTCGACAAGGATGAGTTGTAGGCCACCGAAACGCGCCGGGTCCAAGACCACACTCTCGCGAGAAGCCGACAACAACAGCCCCAACAATCGGGCAGCCGCCTCGGACTCCGCCAGCGATTGAACCTCGACCACGAGGCTGCTCGCCTGAGGGCCCTGTCCGTGAACCAGCCGAATAGCCGGACCGGCTGTGGGCTGAAAAAGGTCCGGTGACACCGGCGCGCCCAAGCAACCCTTGCCAGCCTTGCGCAGCGGGGAGGTCCTCCGCAGAATACGAAATCCGGAACTCTCGGACCCGCGTGAGCCCGAGCGGCCCGCCCCTCCGCTGCCGGAGAATCTCTTCAAAACGAGCTCGGCGCTCATCCGTGTTGAAGGCGTGGTACTGAACGAGGAAGAAAGCTGCTCCCTTGAAGGGATGGCGAAAGCCCACAGTCGTGCCAGATGTCCGAGCGCTTCCAGGTCCCGGCCAAACTACCGTTCACTTAAGCGAAAGGTGTT
>JBKKAI010000581.1:0-5558 GCA_046714815.1 Terriglobia bacterium
TGCCGTAGGTGTTCTTGGCCATGCCGGGGCGGAAGCAGGCCTGGCCGAACAGCGCGGCCTGCTGGTCCCCGCCCACTCCGGCGATGGGAATCGGCGCGCCGAACCATTCCGGATCACATTCGCCGAAGACCTCCGACGAGCCGCGCACCTGCGGCAGCGCCGCCGGCGGCACCTGCATGATCTCCAGGAGTCGCGGGTCCCAGCGCCGCTCCTCCAGGTTGTAGAGCAGCGTGCGGGAAGCATTGGAAGCATCCGTCGCGTGGACCCGCCGGTGGGTGAGCCGGTAGAGCAGCCAGCAGTCCACCGTGCCGAACAGAAGCTCGCCCGCGGCGGCGCGATCGCGCAAACCGGGCTTGGATTCGAGCAGCCAGCGCATCTTGGTGCCGGAAAAATACGGGTCGGCGAGCAGGCCGGTGCGCCGGCTGATCTCAGCCTCCAGGCCGTCCTTGCGCAGCCGCTCGCAGAAATCAGCGGTACGGCGGTCCTGCCAGACGATGGCCGGGGCTACCGCGCGCCCGCTCTCGCGCTCCCACAGGATGGTCGTCTCGCGCTGGTTGGTGATCCCCACGGCAGCGACATGGCTGGCCGCGACGCCGGCGCGCTGCAGGGTGATTCTGGCTGCTTCCAACTGCGCCTGCCAGATCTGTTCGGCATCCTGCTCCACCCAGCCCTCGGCGGGAAACAGGCATTGGATGGGGTGGGAAGCGCTGGCGCACTCTTCGCCCTTTTCATCGAACAGGATCGCGCGCGCGCTGGTTGTGCCTTCGTCGAGTGCCAGGACATAGCGCATGAGGCCGCTATCAGAACATTTTTTTTCGCCCGCGTCCACAGAACTTGACGCCGCTGACGCTTTGGGAGTAAAGATCGCTGATTCAGGCGAGGTCCATCCAGTAGCGGGAGGTTTTCATGAAGTGTATCCCTCTGATTTGCCGGACGGCTGTCGCGTTCTTGCTGGTTTCGATCGCGGGGGCGCAGGAATATCGCGGCACGATTCTCGGCCGCGTGACCGATGCCAGCGGATCGGCGGTCGCCGGCGCGAAGGTGACGGCCATCAATGAGGCCACCAACGCCGCCTCCACCGCCACCAGCGCGTCGGACGGCGCTTACCTGGCGCCGTTCCTGATCCCCGGAAAATACCGGCTGGAAGTGGAGGCCGCCGGCTTCCGCAAGTATGTGCAATCAGGAATCACGTTGAGCGTGAACGCGCAGGTGAACGTCGCGGCGCCGCTGCAGGTGGGCGCGATCGCCGAATCCATCACCGTTACCGCCGACGCGCCGCTGCTGGAAACCGCCACCGCGACCATGGGCCAGGTGATTGACCGCCAGAAAGTCGAGGCCATGCCGTTGAACGGCCGCATGATCTTCGTGCTGAACCGGCTGTCGCAGGGCGTGATCTGGCAGACGCCGACGTTCGGCGCCACCGGCACGTCGGGCCTGCGGCCGTTCGACAACCTGGGCGGGTCCGCCTGGTCCATGAATGGCGGGCGCCTCACCACCAACGAATTCCTGCTGGACGGCGCGCCCAACTCCACCCGTGGCCGCTACAATTTCGCGCCGCCGGTGGACGCCGTCGAGGAGTTCAAGGTGCAGACCAACAGTTTCGACGCCCAATATGGGCGCACCGGTGGCGGCGTGGTGAACATGACGCTGAAGTCCGGAACCAACCGCGTGCACGGGCAACTGTGGAACTTCACCAAGTACGGCGCCTGGAACGCCAATAACTCGCTGAACGTGGCGCGAGGCCAGCGCAAGCCGCCGCACCAGTACAACCAGTACGGCGCCACCGTGGGCGGCCCGGCCTACCTGCCGAAGATTTATAACGGAACCGACCGCACCTTCTGGATGTTCACCTGGGAGGGCCTGCGCGAGCGCGTTCCGTTCCCGCAAACCACCAGCGTTCCGACGGCCGCCGAGCGCGCCGGAGACTTCAGCCAGGTGTACCGCGACGGCGGCCCCTTCGCGATTTTCGATCCGCTGACCACGCGCAGCGAGGGTGTGCGGCTGGTGCGCGACGAGTTCCCCAACAGCCGCATCCCCGCCGGCCGCATGAACCCGATCGCGCAGCGCTACCTCAGTGCCGTCTACCCCCTGCCCAACGTCGCCAACCAGCGCCAGAGCAACTTCACCAACACGGTGAACAAGGGGATTTACAACTACAATGCCGAGGTGGCGCGGCTGGACCACGTCATCAACGCCAACAACAAGGTTTTCGGCACGTTCTACCGCAACCACCGCGATGAGTTCCGCTCCAACAACGGCCTGCAGGGCACCGTCGCCAACCAGGGCCAGTGGCCGCAGACGCGCAACAACCACGGCGTGACGCTCGACTGGGTTTCGACGCTCAGCCCCACGGCGCTGCTCAACCTTCGCGCCGGGTTCACCCGCTTTCTCGAAACCAATTTCCAGACCGATGTGCAGCAGTTTGACGCGGCCACGCTTGGCTTTGCCCGGCCGCCGGGGCCCGACATGCCGCGGGTTGACCTCGAGCAGTACACCGGAGTCGGCGTCGGCAGCCAGGGCGTGAATACCGCCGACAATACCGGCAGTCTCCAGGCCAACTACACGCGAACGTTCTCGCGCCACACGCTGAAGTACGGCGGCGAGTACCGCAACATCCGCAGCAACCCGCGCACCACCGGCAACGCCAGCGGCTTTTTCAATTTCACCCGCGCCTACACGCGGCGCGACCCGAACTCGCAGGACGCGACTTCCGGCAACTCGGTGGCCAGCTTCCTTCTCGGCTATCCGAACAACGCCGATATCGGCGCCGGCCAGTCGCGCGCGATGCAGTGGAACTACTGGGCGTTCTTTGTGCAGGATGACCTGCGGCTGACGCCGCGTCTCACCATCAACCTGGGCCTGCGGTGGGATTACGAAGGGCCTCCGACCGAACGCTTCAACCGCCTGCTCCGCGGATTCGCGTTTGACCAGGCCAGCCCGCTGGCGGCGCAGGTGCGAAACGCGCCCGGCGCGGCCAACTGCCCGGCCTGCGCCAACCTGAAGGGCGGCCTGTTGTTCGCCGGCGAGGGCGGGCAACCGCGCGGCCTGTTCGATCCCGATCACAATAATTTCCAGCCGCGAATCGGGTTCGCCTATCGCCTCGGCGGGAAGACGGTGCTGCGCGGCGGCTACGGCCTCTACTATGCTCCCACCACGCAATTCGGGCCGCAGACCGGCTTCTTCGTCTCCACTCCCTATATCGCCGGCGACCTGCAGGGGCGGCCGGGCATCCCGGAAATCGGCGTGAACACCTTCCAGAATCCGTTCCCCGGCGGCCGCCTCGCGCCTCCCGGTTCGTCTCTTGGGCTGCTGACCGAGGTCGGACGCGGCCCGGATTTCGACGATCCCCGCCGCGTCGTCCCCTACGTCTACCAGGTGAACTTCAGCATCCAGCGTCAGGTGACCCCCAACTTCCTGCTCGATGCGGCCTTTGTCGCCAGCCGGTCGCGCAAACTGGCGGTGGGCAAGTCCTACAACTTTGTGCCTCGCGAGGAGTTTCTGCGCGGGGCTGCCTATCGCCAGCAAGTGGTGGACAACCCGTTCGCCGGGCTGCTTCCCGGCACCGGCATCAACGGCCGTACCGTGCAGCGCCAGCAGTTGCTGCTGCCCTTCCCCCAGTTCACCGGCGCCGACCGGAACGCGCAGTCCATCGGCCAGAGCTCGTTCCACTCCTTCCAGTTGCGCGCCGAGAAGCGGCTGTCGAACGGCCTGACGTTCATCAGCTCGTACATGCTGTCGAAGAACATCGAGAAGAACAATTTCCTCACCGCCCAGGACTCGGAAATGGTGCGGCAGCTCACCGATTTTGACCGCACTCATGTCTGGGTGTTCAGCGGCGTTGCTGCGCTGCCCTTCGGACGCGGCCACAAGCTGGGAGGCTCGGCGCCGGGGTGGCTCAACCACCTGATCGGCGGCTGGCAATACACCTGGATCGCCAACGTCGGCACCAACCGCCCGCAGGACGCGCCGGGCGGATTGGAGCCGCTGGCCAGCCCGGTGCTGAAAAACCAGAGTTACGACCTGTGGTTCAACAATTGCTATGTAAACCTGAATGGGACACTCAGCCCGCAATGCGCGGCCAACAATCTCACCCCCGCCTGGCGCGTGCGCTCGCCCGACGAACTGCGTACCACGCCCAACCGCTTCAGCAACATCCGCCGGCCGATCAAGCCGGTCTTCGACATGTCGCTGAACAAAGCGATCCACTTCAGCGAGCGGACGTACCTGGAATTCCGCTTCGAGACCTTCAACACCTTCAACTCGGTGATCTTCGATCAGCCCAACACGGACTTCGCCAACGCCAACTTCGGCCGCATTCCGCAGCCGCGCGCGCCCGTCTACTTCCCTCGCAATATCCAGATGGGCCTGAAGCTATATTTTTAAGCGCGGCCGCTCCCTGGCATCTGAGCCGCGAGCGTGAGAAGCTGTGAAAAAATTGGCGAAATGCCGCGGCGGCGCTTGTGGGGCGGCCTTCCAAGGCCGCAGCCGCCCTCCAGGGCGGCTTCTGTGCACCGTGATTGCAACACTTAGCCGGCCCGGTGGCGGGGGTGCGGCGCTGGAGCGCCGCCCCACAATCAGAGACAATACCTGAACCAGTTTCTTCACAGCTTGTTTTACCACGAGCCGCGACTTGTCACCGCGGCGGGGCGCCCTCGGTCGCGGCAACTCCCTTGCGTCCCTCGGCGGTCGTGGGAGCGCCCAGCGCTACTTTCGCTCCGGACCTGATCAGGGCTGTTTCGCCGGGCCCCTGGAAGAAGGTGAATCCCGGCCGGTCCTTCCAGGCCAGCGGGCCGCCCAGCTTTTTGCCGGCCTTCAGAGTGGCATCGTGGATTTTTCTGACCATCGCTTCATATTTCGGGTCGCCTTGCGATAATCCCGAAAAGCTGCTGAGGTCGGTGCTGGCCGCGAAGACCGCATCCACGCCGGGCACGGCGGCGATCTCATCCACAATCGCCGCGCCGATGGGCGACTCGATCATTACCACGATCAACAGGTTGTCGTTGGCGGTCTTTCGGTAATCATTCCCCCAAAGCGCGCCGTACTGGCCGCCCCCCTGGCTGCGAACGCCGATGGGCGGATACTTGGCGAACCGCACCGCGGCCCGAGCCTTTTCCACGGTGTCCACCATGGGAACAACGATGCCCAGAGCGCCGATATCGGTCGCTTTCTGGATGTCGCCCTCGGTCGCGTCCGGAACGCGGATAAAGGGAATCGCCGGCGCCCCTTTGCAGGCCCAGATCATCCTGGCCACGTCCTGATAGGTCAACGGGCTGTGCTGCATCTCGATCCAGAGATAATCGAACCCCGAGTTTGCCATCGCGCAGTAGCTGCTCTCGTCGGGCAACGACACGGTTCCGCCGACCACCTGCTTGCCTTCCATCAGTTTCTGCTTGACCGTGTTGTAGATGCGCGGCGGCGCGGCGCCCGGTGTCTGTTGCGCGAGCGCCCCTGTTGAAATCGTCGAAATCATCAGGAGCGAAATGGTGCACACCGCGGCGGACAAGCGAACTCGACGCACAGTCATAACCTTCTCCTTTGCGCGAAGCACGGCCCCGGGC
>JBKKAI010000582.1:0-3800 GCA_046714815.1 Terriglobia bacterium
CATCGTCTATGTCCGCACAGCGCTGGCCAACCCGGCGCAGCAGCAAGGCCAACACCAATTTCCTCAGGCGCTCGAGCCGGAAAAGAGAATTCCCCGCCCGCAGATCATCATGCGTGAGGAGGAAGGAGCCGCGGCGCGCGGCGGCGCCGGGCCTGCCGGCGGCCACCCGGGCGGCGGCGCTCTCGATATTGATAATCGCGGCATCACGCAGATGGCGCTGCGCCGTGACCCGGCACAGCCCGATCGCTGGCATCTGCTCGTGCAAGTGAAGAACTACGGCAGCCGCGCCGTCCCGTCGCGGTTGAAGCTTTCCGTGGGCGGCCGCGTGATCCAGCAGCAGGCGATCGCCCTGGCTGCCGCCGAGACCAAAGCGGCGCGCGCCGACTTTACCTGGGCCGAGGGCGGCCTGTTGGAGGCCGACCTGGAGCCGGCCGACATGGTCGCCGTTGACAACCGCGCCGTGGCGCACCTTCCGGCATTTCGCCCGGTAAGCGTCGCCGTCTTCAGCGCCGATCCGCGCGCGCTGCGGCCGGCGCTTTCCGCCAGCCCGTACCTGCGCTGCGAGTTTCTGCCGCCGCAGGGCACACCCGCCGCGCGGCCGCAGGTGGCGATCTACGATGGCGGCCCGCCCTCCGGCGCGCCGGCGGCCGATAACTCGATTCTGTTCCTTCGCGGCGCTCCCGTGTCGCCCAGCACGATCGGGAGCGCCAGCTCCCGGCCGGCGCCGAGTGGTCCGCGCCAGATCCGGCTCACCGCGTGGAACGCGCAGCACCCGGTGACGCGCTGGGTTCGAACGCGCGACATCAGCGTGCAGTCGGCCGCGCCAATCCGCCCCCTGCCTTCCGACACGGTGTTGGCCTGGGCGGGCCAGGCGTCGGTCCCTCTGGTAGTGGCCCGCGAGGAGAAGGGGCGCAAGACCGTGATCGTGGCCTTCGATCCGCGGCAGTCCAATCTGCCTCTGCAGCCCGCGTTCCCCTTGCTGCTGGCCGGCGCCATCGAGTGGATGACAGGGGCGGTGGAGGAGACTTCCGAACCTGCCGCCACTGGCGAAGTAACCCTTCCCGCGGACGGCGTGGAGCATTCGCGCACACGCGTTTACTCGCCGGCGGGTGAAGAAATTCCGGCGGCCCGCAAGGGGGACGAGATTCATCTGCTGGCGTACCAGGCCGGCCTGTACCGGATCACGTCCGACGGAGCGAATGCTCCGGGTCGCCGGGTGGCCGTCAACGTTCCACCGTTGCCGGCCGAGCGCTGGAAGTTTGAAACGGCCGAGCGGGCGGCGCTGGACCCGGCGGTTTTCATTGACGCCGGCAGCGACTTGTGGCGCTGGCTGCTGCTGCTGGCCATCGTGCCGTTGTGGGCCGAATGGTGGTTATTCTATCCGCGGGCGAAGGCGGCCTCGCCATGACCTTCGAGCGCCCGCTTTCCCTGTTGTTGCTGCTGGCGCTGCCGGCGCTCTGGTTGTGGCTGCGCCGCGGCGGCTCGCGCGCCGCATTCCTGCTGAAGTGCGCGGTGTTCATCGCGCTGGTCATGGCGCTGGCCGACCCGTGGGCCGAGCTTGACGAGGAGCGCCTGGCCGTAACCGTGGTGGTGGACAACTCGGCCAGCATGTCGCGCGCGGGCGGCCCGCTCGGCGCCGGCGCGTTGCGCGAGATGGCGCGCCGCAATCCCGACGCCGAATTGCGGCTGATCACGTTTGCTTCGCGCGCGCGGCTCCATAACCTGCCGCGCGACGCCGGCAAGATCGCCGTGCCGGATGAGCCGGAGGCAACCGCGTCGGGCACCGATCTGGAATCGGCGCTGCGCCTGGCGCTGAGCACCTTTCCGCCGGGCGGCGCGCGCCGCGTGCTGTTGATCAGCGACGGCAACGAAACCCGCGGCCGCTCGCTCACCGCTGCGCTGCGCGCGCGCGAGCGCGGCGTGCCGGTCTACACATTGGCCCCCGCGGCGGGGGCCGGCGGTGTTTCCTTCCAGGTGGAGGACCTGGCGCTGCCGCAGGAGGTTTTTTCCGGCGAGCGCTTCACCGTCTCGATGCGGGTGAACAGCTCGCGCGCCGCAGGCGCGAACATCGCGCTGATCTGCCAGGGGCGCCAGATCGGCGCCGCTCTTGTCCGCCTCGAAGCCGGAGGCAACCAGGTGGACGTGGACGCGCGCATCACCGGGACCGGCGTCAGCCTGCTCGAAGGCCGCATCCGTTTCGAGGAGCCGGCCTCCTCTGCGCCGCTGGCGAACGAGCGCGTGCTCTTCTCCCAGGCCCTGAGCGTGCGCCGCCCACGCCTGCTCTACATTTACGGCGGCGTTCCGCCTGTGGGCGGCTCATCTCCGACAACGACCCGGGGCGCGGCCTTTCTGGCCGACACTCTCAAACGCGCCCAGGTGGACGTGGAGACGGGCGCGTCGTTTCCGGTGGATGCCGCGCGCGCCGGCGACCCGGAGCAGCGCTGGGACGCGGTGCTGATGGACAACTACCCCGACCAACGCCTGGCGCCGGCCGAAAGCGCGGCGATCGAAAAGTACGTCGCCGCGGGCGGCGGTCTGGTGTTCATTTCCGGCCAGCACAACTCGCGCATCGCCGAAGATCCGCGCGAGCCGTTCGAGAAGGTGCTGCCGGTGCGCGGCGACCCGGAACCGGCGCCCGATGAAACCACCGCCGTGGTGCTGGTGCTCGACAAGTCCGCCAGCATGGACGGCCTGAAAATCGCCATGGCGCGAGAAGCGGGCCGCGCCAGCCTGGTGACGCTGCGGCCCGTGGACAAGTTCGGGGTGCTGGCCTTCGACAGCTCGTTCCGTTGGGTGGTGCCGCTGGCGCCGGCCTCCGACATCGCCCGCATCACCTCGGCGATCGGCTCGATCAGCGCCGACGGCGGCACCAGCATCTACCCCGCGCTCGCCGCGGCCTTCCAGACCATCCGCACCGAGAATGCCGCGCGCAAGCACATCATCCTGCTCACCGACGGGTGGTCCACGCCCGGCGAGTTCGCCAAGCTGTCGCAGGACGCGGCCCAGGAGCGCATCACGATTTCCACGGTGGGCGTCGGCAAGGAAGTGAACCGCACGCTGCTCGAGAACGTGGCCCGCGAGGCGCGCGGGAAGTCTTATTTTGTGGAAAACCCGGAGATGATGCCGCAGATCATCAGCGGCGAGGTCCGCGAGCTTTCCGCTTCTCCGATCCGGGAGCGCCCCTTCCGCGCGGTGGCGCTGCGCCCGCTGGAATTCACCGACGGCGTGGACTTCACCCGCGCGCCCCGGCTGCTGGGCTACGTCAAGGCCAAGGCGCGGCCGGGATCGGAAACCATCCTTCGCACCGACAACGGCGAGCCGCTGATGGTCCGCTGGCAGTACGGGTTGGGGCGCGTCATCGTTTTTCTGTCCGACGCCAAGAACCGCTGGGGCGCCGAGTGGCTGGGCTGGAATGCCTACGGCACGCTGTGGCCGCAACTGGTGCGCGATGCCTGCCGCGGCAGCCGCACGGTGCGCGCCGGCGTGCGCCCGGGTGCGCGCGACGGCGAGGCCATAGTCTATTATGATGTGGCGATGACACTGGCAGGCACGTCGGTCCCAGGCGGACGCGCCCGCCCGGAGCAATCGCTCCGGGTTGTCGGCAATGGCCCGCAGCCATGGCTACGAAATTCCGGCAGCCAATCCGGGCCGCGCCTCTCGCGGCCGGGGCGCGCTCTCGAGCGCCCGCGCGTGGTCGTCTCGGCGCCCGGCGCGCAACCCCGCACGCTGGCGCTCGAAGAAACCGCTCCGGGCCACTACGAGGCGCGCATCCCCGCCGCCGAGCGCGGCCTCTACCGCAT
>JBKKAI010000583.1:0-7013 GCA_046714815.1 Terriglobia bacterium
AACCAGTTGGGCGCCACCTTCATCGCTTCCGGCGCCTTCTGCATCTTCCACCGCGAGTCGGCGATTGACGCCGGCGGCTTCAGCAGTGAAACCGTCACCGAAGACGTGGACATTGTCGCCTGCATTCACCGCGACAAGCGCACCAAGAAGCGCGAATACCGCATGGTTTTCTCCACCGACCCGGTCTGCTGGACGCAGGCCCCCGACAACCTGCGGATGCTGGCCCGCCAGCGGCGGCGCTGGCACCTGGGCCTGATGCAGACGGTGATGAAACACAACTACATGCTGTTCAGCTTTAAGTACGGCACCCTGGGCATGCTCAGCATGCCGTTTCACACTTTCGTCGAGGCCATCGGCTGCGTGGTGGAGTTCTGCGGCTACATCCTGATCCCCTTCAGTTTCCTGCTGGGAATGACGCCGCTCTCGATTTTCCTTTTGTTCATCGGGCTTTCGGTGGTGTACGGAGCGATGCTGTCGGTGGGCGGCGTCCTTCTCGAAGAGATCACCTATCGCCGCTATCCCAACATGAAGGACCTGGTCCGCCTGCTGTTCTACGCCGCGCTGGAGAACTTCGGCTACCGGCAGGTGCTCGTGGTCTACCGGGTGCAAGCCTTCATCCAGTATCTGCGCGGGAAGAAGAGCTGGGAGACCGTGGGTCATACCCTGAGGGTGCGGGAAGCGGAGGCACGGGCATGAAGGGCCGGAAGGTCAACCGGGTTCTGATCGTCATCGCCGTGGTGCTGATCGCCGCGGCCCTTTACGAAGTGAAGCTGAAGCCGCAGAGCCGGCCGCTCTATGAGCGCGCGCTGAACCTGTACCGCCAGGAGAAGTACGCCGCTTCCCTGCTGGAGCTGGAGCGAGCCTACCAGATCGAGCCGAATTCCACCGGCATCCTGGTGCTGCGCGGCTGGAACTTCCTGAAGCTACGCCAGTACAATGACGCGCGAGACAATTTCGGGCGGGCGGCGCGCCTCGATCCCAAGCTGGTGGAGCCGCAACTGGGCCTGGCCTACGTGGCGCTGGAAACGGGCAAAGGCGAAGCGCCGCTGGTCGGCGTCCGGGCGATGCTCGAGAAAGACCCCAGCAATCGCGACTTCAAGCTGGCCACCGCCGTCGCACTGCGCCAGGCCGGACAAAACGTGCAGGCGGCCGAGACCTTCCGTGATCTGGAAGGCACCGGCTCCTATGGCGACGTGGCCCGCCGCAACCTGCTCGAGATGTATGGCCTGGAAGGCCTGAACGAAAAGACGCCGCAAGGCCTGCCCAAGCTGGAGCGGCCCGCCCAGTTGCAGGTGGACTTCCGCGCTTCGGGAACCTACTTCCAGCACCGGGAAGGCAGCTCCTGGACATCTCTTTACGTCAAGGGTGTCAACCTCGGTCCCGCTCCCCCCGGCGCCTTTCCTTCCGAAGCGCCGAACCGCGCCGACCGCTACCTGGACTGGCTGGGCCAGATTGCCCAAATGGGCGCCAACACCATTCGGACCTATTCCCTGCTGCCCCCGGCGTTCTATCGGGCGCTGAAGATCCATAACGAGAAAAACGCGGCGTCCCGGCTTTACCTCGTGCAGCAGGTGGTCCTGGCCCGGGGCGAGGGCGACAACCTGTTCAAGCGGGACGCCGTGCAGGCGGCCCAGGCCGAAATCCGGCACGTGGTGGACGCGATTCACGGACAGGGCGATGTGCCGTCCCGTTCCGGCCACGGATCCGGCATCTACGCAGTGGATGTGTCGCCGTACACCCTGGGAATCGTGCTCGGCCGCGTGTTCGAGCCCCACGAGGTGATGGCGAACAATGAGCTGAACTCGTTCCGCACCACCCATGACGGCAAATACGTTGGCGTGGAAAAAGCCAACCCCACTGAAGCATGGCTGGCCTCCATGGCCGACTACGCCGCTGAATACGAAACAGAAAAGTACAACCAGCAGCGCGCCTTGGGCATCATGAACTGGCCGGGCTTGGACCCGCTGTCACATCCGAGCGAGGCTTCGTTGCGCGAGGAGATCGCCATACGCCGCAACAGCGGCGAGCGATCGGCCTCGATCCCTTCCGAAGAAGTGGTGGACGACAACGACGTGGTCAGCGTGGATGAGACAAAGTTCCGGGCGCGGCCGCAGTTTCAGGCGGGAATCTTCTCCGCCTACAGCGCCTTCCCGTTTTATCCGGACTTCATGTACCGCGATCCGGCCTACCTGGCCGTGAGGGACCAGCAGGGACCGAACCCCTACTTCGGCTACTTGAAGGCGCTGAAGAGCCACTACCAGAGCCTGCCGGTGCTGGTCGCCGACTACGGAGCTTCGACCAGCCTGGGCGTTTCGCGGCTGCACCCCTTCGGCTGGAACCACGGCGGCTTGACCGAGCGCGAGCAGGGCGACCTGCTGGCGCGCATGACGCGCAACATCGCCGACGCCGGCCTGGCCGGTGGCGCCATCGCCTCCTGGCAGGATGAATGGTACAAGGCCAACTGGCTGACGCGGCCGCTGGCCCAGCCCGAGGAACGCCGCGCCCTGTGGAACAACCAGCTCGACGCCGACCAGGGCTTTGGCTTGTGGACCTATGATCCGGCCGGTGAGGCACTGTTTACCAACCTTTCCGGATGGGGCAACGTCCCGCCGCAATACCAGAAGAAGAGCGGCGGCCCGGCGACCACGTTGAACGATGGGTGGGACGCCGACCGAACGCTGCGTTCGCTTTCGGTGGCGTCTGACGCCGCCTTCGTTTATCTCCGGCTGGAGGTCGAATCCCTCAGGAAAACGTCCGCGAACACGCCGGACATGAAGGGTGCCCAGTACTTCATCGGCATCGGCACGTCGCCGAAGCGTTTCGGCAGCGAGACGCTGCCGGGCCTGTCGCCGCAGATTCGCAGCGAGGACGGCGCGAATTTCCTGCTGCACCTGGGGGGCGGCGCGGCTCGCTTGCTGATCGCTTCCAACTACACGCCGCGCGAGAACAAGCCGATTTCCGGCGTTTCGCCCCTGCTCCAGTCCGGCTACCGGATCCCGTTCGCCCCCTTGCGGGACAAGTCGGCCGGCTTTGAAGAGATCGTGGTGGAAATCAATCGCCGCCGCTTCGGCCGCGATGGACGCCAGTTCCCGCCGCAGCGGCACAACTTCAGCACGCTGCGCTATCGCGCGCCGGGCCAGTCCGACGACACTCAGGCAACTTGGTCGGTGGACTTCGTCAACAAGGCTTACGTTTTCCGCATCCCCTGGGCCCTGCTGCTGGTGATGGACCCTTCCTCGCACCGCGTTTACGCGCGCACCGAGGGTGGCCCACAGTTCGTCTCCGAGGAAACCAAGGGCTTTCAGGTGTTTGCGGTTTCGTTTCGGCCCTCCGACCCTATCCGGTTTGATCACAACGTACCCGGAGGAAATACCGTAGCCGACACGCTGCCTTCTCGCGATAAGATAGGGGTACTCACCGGACTGAAGATTTATGAATGGCCGGGGTGGAACACGGTCAACCCCAAGGGCCGAACGAAGGCTGGCTATCCGGTCGTTCAGAAGGCGTTTCGCGAGGTGAAAGCGGCCTCCTGAGAATCGGCCATCAGGCCTGACTTGAGATGGGAGTAGGAAGGTATGAAGACCCGCACATTTGCTTCTCTCACGATGCTGATCGCGCTGTCGCTGCCAGCGGGCCTGGCCGCCCAGGCCGCCAAACCGGCTGGAAAAGCGTCGCCAGCAGCCAAGGCCGCTTCCGGGCAGGCGGCCAAAATGGATCCGGCCAGAGCCGCCGTCGAGCGCCAGAACGCCGATCGCCTTTACGACGCCGGCAAGCAGCAGGAAGCCAAAACCATCTATGCGCGCATCGCCTCCTTCTTCGCCGAAGATTTCGCCTTTAACAAGCGCCTGGCCACGCTGTACTTGAACAGTCCCCGGAAAGAGATGGATCGCGCCGCCCGCCACTTCTCCATCGCTCACAAGCTGAACCCGCGGGACGCGGATGTCGAGCTGAACCTGGCGAAGAGCTACAGTTGGTCGGGCCAGTACGCCGCGGCCATCGCCACTTTCCGCAAGGTGCTGGTACGCGATCCCGCCAATGGTGTCGCGCATCTGGAAATCGCCAGGGCGCAGAACTATTCCGGCCAGTACGCCGCGGCGCGGCAAACTTACGAAGATTACTTGAAACGCCGCCCCAGTGACCGGGAAGTTCGCCTGGAATACGCCGCCTTGCTGAGCCTTAACAAGGATTACGAGGGCGCCCTGGCGCAGTATCGGCAGGTGCTGAAGGCACAGCCGTCGAACGTGAACGCGAAGCTGGGCGAAGCAGGAGTGCTCTCCTGGCAGGGCAAGCTCAACGAGAGCCTCAAAGTGTACGACGAGGTTCTCCGCGGCGCCCAGAACCGCTATGAGGCGCTCCGGGGAAAGGCTTTCGCCCTGCTCTGGCTGCAGCGCTACGAAGACGCCGACGAGCTGTTCGCGCAGGCCAACCGTCTGCGGCCGCCCGACAAGGAGACCCAGGAAGCGGTCCGGCAAATTGCCCGCTGGAAAGCCGAAGAGCCGGATCGGCGCCGGCAAATGGAGATGGACCAGTTGCGGCAGCAGATTAACTCCGCGATGGCCCAGAACAACCTGCCCCGCGCCGCCGAGCTGATCCGCCAGGCTATGGATCGCACCACCGGCCAGGATCGGGCGAATCTGGAGTTTCGCCTGGGCCAAGTCTACAGGTATAACCGGCAGTTCAAGGAGGCCATCGAGATTCTTTCAAAGCAAGTTGCGGCGAATCCACAGAACGTGGATGCGTTGCGTGAATTGGGCGAGGCACAAGCCGGCGCCAACCGCCTGCCGGAAGCGGTCAATACGTTCCGTGCGCTTCTGGAAAAGATGCCTCAGGACGTGGGAGCCCGCCTGACATTGGCGCAGCTCCAATCGTGGGCCGGACGTTTCGTCGAATCCATCGCCAACTACCAGCAGGTGCTCGATGCCCAGCCCGACAACTCCGAGGCCGCGCTCGGCCTGGCACAAGCCACGGCCTGGAACGGCGAGGTGGAAAAGGCCATCAGTCTGTTTGACAACGTGCTGAGGCGGCGTCCGGGCAACCGCGAGGCCTTGATGGGCAAAGGCATGGCTTTGCATTGGAGCGGCGCCAGCGACAAGGCGCTGGCGCTCTTGGAGACCATGCGGGAGACCTGGCCGCAGGACCGCGAGATTGCGCAGAACATTCAGGTTATCAAGGATGCTGAGCAGCAGCGGATCCTGGTGGCTTCAGGCCGCGCGCCGGTGGACGTGGACGACCGCATCAGGAATTACGAGCAGACCCTGGCCCGCAGCCCGAACAGCCTGACGACGCTGCAGCGGCTGGGCGACCTGCACGCGCAGAAAAAGGACTACACCACTGCCGTCTCTTACTACGAAAAGGCCCTGGCCCTCCAACCCGAGGACAATAACCTGAAGCTGCTGGTCGCCCGCGTCTCCAGTTGGAACCGTGACTTCGCCAAGACGGTCACCGTTCTGCAGGGGCTGGTGGCGCAGAACCCGCAAAACATGGAGTATCGGGCCGAGCTGGCGCGGAACTTGGGGTGGGCCGGCCGGAACAAGGAGGCCATTGAACAATATCGCGAGATCCTGAAAAGCAACCCCCAGGACGCCGATACGCGGCTCCAACTCGCACGCATCCTTAGCTGGAACAAGCAGTTCGACGAATCGCTGGCCGAATACAGCGAGCTGCTCAAGAGCGACCCGGGAAACCCCAACGCGCTGATCGAGCGTGCCCGCGTCTACTCCTGGAAGGGCGACCTGCAGGCGGCGATTAACCTGTATGATGAGGTGTTGATTCGCGCGCCCGAGGATCGCGACGCCCGCTTCGGGAAGGCCCAGACGTTGTACTGGGGCGGACGGGCGCGCGAAGCCAAGGACATCCTGGAGGAACTCCAGGTCAAGAATCCAAAGGACCGCGATGTCGGACTGACGGTTGCCGGCGTACACGCTGCGCTGGGCCGGCGCGATCTAGCCCTACGCCAGCTCGACGCCCTGGACCAGTTGCAGCCGGGTAACAGTGAGGTGGATGCCATGCGCCGCAGCATCTGCCAGGACCTGCGGCCGGTGCTGACGGTGGCCTACACGCCGTCGGTGGACTCCGGCGACCTGCAGATCCACCATATCACCGGTCAGATTTCGTTCAATCTGGCGCCCCAGGTGCGCAGTTACGTCTTTGCCGGAGTGATCCCCACCAGAGACATACCGTTCGGCAACGAGATGGGACGGGAATTGCTGTTCGGCTCCTCGGGGCGGGTCAACGAGTGGATGCTGCTGCGCGGTGAGGTAGGCGTCAACTCCAACTCGTCGGGTACCGAAGGCGCCATCGGCGGCGGCGGCGCTACTTTCTTCATCAACGACAGGATGCAGCTCGATGTGGACGCCTCCCGGCGCTACATCAACTTCATCCCGCAGCCGATCCTGCTGGATATCAGCCGCGTGCAGATCCGCACCGCGTGGGACTGGCGTCCGGACCCGAAGACCTCCTTCCACATCGACTATTTCCATCAACGCTATTCAGACACCAACCGCAACAACGGCGGGAACGTGTATTTCCTGCGCAACCTGGTCAAGAAGGAGCGCCTGGACGTGGATAGCGGCTACCTTTACGCCGTCAGCGGCTTCACCAAGCAGATTAGCAGCGGCTTCTTCGCACCGTCGCAATTTCAGCGCCACGCGTGGCTAGGCAACGTCCGGTCGAAGATGTCGCCGTGGGCCGCTCTCTCGTTCTACGGTTCGCTCGGCCGCGAGCAGACGTTCCGCAACCCGTTCCAGTGGGACGGCACGGCGCGCGTGCAGTGGGATTTCATCGTGACTCCGAACGTGCGTTTCGCCTTCGGTTACGGCTATTTCGCGATCTCGAGTGTTGGGCGCGTCGGCATCTACCGGACGCACTCGGTCTACATTCAGATGGAATCGCGGTTCTGAAAGGAAGCGGCGGGCGGAACCGGAACGTGACAGTTTAAACAGAGAATCGGGACAATCCGCGATTCCTCAATCGCCGGAACCGCCATGGCCCCACGCGCGAACTCCCGTCAAAGC
>JBKKAI010000584.1:0-9802 GCA_046714815.1 Terriglobia bacterium
ATATCGGCCAGGTCCGCCGGGTGCATCCTGGCCAGTCTGTCGTGTGAGATGCGCAGCTTGACGCGTCGCTGCGGGTTGACTTCGATCAGGTCCACAAACTCCCACGGAATGGCTCGCCGCGCGAGCGGACGCTCCAGTTTCCGGATCAGCCCCGGAGACAGCAACCCTTGAAAGAGCCTGCGAAAGGCGCCCCTGAGCCCGACGTCCACTTCTGCCAGGCGCACCTCGATGCCTCCATCCGCCCGCAGTTCGGTGAAAATGAGATCGTTGACCCGGACCACCTTGCGGCCATTGATGTCAATGATCTGCTGATCCAGCAGGTCCTTCGTCACCAGCAGTTGTTCGTCGCGGGGGCTGTATTCGGGAAGCTCATCCAGCGCCACCGATAGCCGGATGCCTTGGGAAGAGACCTCCCGAACGTCGCGCCACGGGATTTCCAGGCGACGCCGTTGCGCTCGCAACAAGAACTGGGAAACCAGGCGCGGGTCGCTGGCGGGCACCAGGGCCAGATCCAACAGCCTGCCGATGCTGCGGCCGGTGGAATCAATCACGGGAAGCCGCAGCAGCTCGGTGAGATAAATCATGCGCCAAAGACCATGTTCGCCGGCTTGCGGCCGGAGCGCCGGCAGTGGTCCAGATACAGTTGCCCGTAGGACGCCGTGATGTAATCGCTCGGTGAAAAACCGAGCGCCTTGGCCGTGCGGTCAATCCACCTGCGGGGCCCCTCCAGCTCCAGGAACGTGCCAATCGGCGTCACATCCAGGGTGGCGACAGGCCCTCGCTTTCCGCGGCGGTACGTGGCGCGTTTTTTCTCGTAAACGAACACCGGGCGATAGCCGAGCTTGTTGCAAATCTGCAGGAAGCGCTCGCCGTCGTCCACCGCGGTTTCGATTTCGGGCCGCTCCTTGTACTGGGCGTCGGCCGCGGGAGGCCCTTTGTAGGTCAATTTCCAGCGTTTGCCATGGCGGCGCAGCCGCAGCAGTTGCAGGCTGTGTCGAAGGCCCTGAGTCGCCGTATCGAGGACCGTGTCCCGCTCCAGGGCCCGTTCCGAAAGCGCAAACCCCTGCCGCCGCAGGGCGCGCCGGAGCGCGCGCGCGTCGGCCACTGCGATCTTGACCTCGATTTCTACACCCCTGGCCGCCACTGCCCGCTCCACCCCCTTAACACCAATACCGTTCACTTAAGCGAAAGGCGTTACAGATGCGTAAAGTGCGCGATCCTGGGAGCGCGGGCGTCTCGCCCGCAAATGCTTCAAACGAATCAACCGCGGCGGGCAAGATGCCCGCGCTCCCAGGCTCCGAGAAGCGCCGACCGCTTAAGTGAACGGCATTGCCCTTAATCAGTGCTCGCGGTGGAGTATGAACTCCGGCAGCGCTTCCAAAGCCCGTTTGTACGGAGAATCGGGAAAACGCTCCAGATGAAGCTGCGCCCGGCGGCCATACTCGCCGGCGCGCCCCATCACCGCCGCGGGCGTCGCGTAGCGGGACAGGACCTGCAGTATCTCGCCCCGCGACACTGTTTGGAAGGCGCGTTCCTCGAGGACCTTCTCCACCAGGCGCCGCTCCTCGGCGGAGCACTGGCGGAGCGCCAAGATCAGCGGGAGCGTGATCTTCCCTTCCCTCAGGTCGCTGGCCACCGGTTTGCCCAGCTTGTTTTCGTTGGCCATGAAATCCAGCAGATCATCCACAAGCTGGAAGGCCATGCCCAGGTTGCGGCCGTATTCCGCCAGGTTCCTCTGCAGGGCCGGGTCCAGACGCGCGATCAAGCCGCCCAATTTCACGGAAGCAGAAAAAAGGCAGGCCGTCTTGCGGTCCACCAGTTGAAGGTGTTCTTCCTCGGTGATGTCAATGCGGCCGAGCTTTTCCAACTGCAGCAGCTCGCCCTCCACCATCATCTGGGTCAGTTGAATCAGAACGTCGAGGACCTCGAAATTCCGCTCGCGCAGCGCCGTCTGGAACGCCTGCATGTAGAGCCAGTCTCCCGCCAGAACGCTGATGTGGTTTCCCCACCGCGAATTGGTGGAAGGGCGGCCGCGGCGCATATCGGCGCCGTCTATCACATCGTCGTGGATCAGGGTGGCCGTGTGAATCACCTCGACCACCGCGCCCAACTGGACGGCCGACGGGCCGCTGTAGCCGCACAGCCTGGCAGACAACAGCACCAGCGCCGGCCGCAGCCGCTTCCCTCCGCTGATCTGCAGGTAATTCCCGATGGCGGTGACTGCCTCGACCGAGCAAACCGTGCCGGTCCCGAAGGCCAGCTCCACCCGGTCCAGGTCCTCCCGGATCAGCTCGAAAATCTCCTCCCGGGTCATTTGGGTGCTGTGCTGCATGCGGGAACAGTTTATGGGCAGGTGTCGGGCATCAGCAATCGAAAAAAATTGGCTGCCGTCCGCTCTGCCATCGTCTCCATCGCGACGCCATGCAGCGCGGCCAACTGCGCCGCCACCAGCGCCACATAGGCGGGCTCGTTTCGCCGGCCACGGTGCGGCGCCGGAGTCAGGTAGGGCGAGTCCGTCTCCGCCAGCAGCCTGTCGCCCGGAACCTGCCGCGCGACGTCGCGCAGCGCCCCGGCCTTTGGAAACGTCACGTTCCCGGCGAACGAAATGTAAAACCCCATCTCCAGGCCGGCGCGCGCTTCGCCGGCATCCCCGCTGAAACAGTGGAGAATGCCCCCCAATCCGTGCGGCCTCCAATAGTCCCGCAGCAGGGACAGGCAATCCCCCCAGGCCTCTCGGCAATGGATCACAACGGGCTTGGAGAAGCGCCGGGCCAGGTCCAATTGGCGCAAGAACACCTCGCGCTGCCGGTCGCGAGGGGAGTGATCGTAATGGTAATCGAGGCCGATTTCACCGAGCGCGACAACGCGCTCCGCCGTGATCAGCCTTTCCAGTCCGGCAAATGCCTCTTCGTCGGCGCGGGCGGCCTCGTGCGGGTGGATTCCTACTGTCGCATAAATCCATGGGCGCAACGCGGCCATGCGCAGGCCGGCATCGAGTTCCGGCGGCCCCTTCCCGATTCCGATCGCCAACAGGGCCCGAACGCCCGCCTGTTCGGCGCGATCGAGCACCGCCTCACGGTCGCCGTCGAATTGCGGGAAATCGAGATGGCAGTGGGAGTCAACCAGCATCAGCGCAGGCGCGAGCCATTCGGGACGTCTTCGGGAACACTGACCAGCACCGGCTTCCCGGCTTCGCCCACCGTCGCGGCCACCACCATTCCGTTCGATTCAATCCCTCTCAGTTTACGAGGAGCGAGGTTGGCCACAATCACCACTTTGCGGCCCACCAGCGCTTCGGGCGGATACACCTCCGCGATGCCCGCCACGATCTGGCGCACTTCGCTGCCGATGTCCACCGTCAGTTTCAGCAGCTTATCCGCCCCCTTGACGCGTTCTGCGGTCTGCACCTGGCCGACGCGCATGTCCACTCGCGCAAAATCTGCAATCGCGATACGGGAGGCGTCGGCCGGCGACACCCGGAGCGAAAGCTCCGGCGTGCCCGGCGGTTTGCCCGCTGCGGGCTTCTCCACCGAAGGCGCGGGCGGGCCCGCCTGGCCGGCGGCAATCTTCATGGCCGCCTCTTCCTGGGCCCGCTGTTCTTCCTCCAGGCGCCGCAGCTCGGCGATCGTCGCGCCCTTATCCAGGCGCGGAAAAACGGCCTCCACCTTGGTGATTTTTTCACCGTGCGCCAATTGTCCCCATTTCAGGTCGGCCAACAACTGGTCCGCCACTTCGTCCTTGCGCCCAAGCTGGCGCCAGATTCGCGCCGCCGAAGCCGGGATTACCGGTGTCGCCAGCACCGTCACAATACGCAATGCTTCGGCTGCGGTGTAAAGTACGGTCGCCAGACGCGAGCGCTGATCCGGCTTCTCCGCCAGCGCCCAGGGCTCGTTTTCCACCAGGTACTTGTTGACCGCTGCAACCAGCGTCCAGATGGCCTCCAACCCCCGGGAAAATTCGAACCCGTCAAAAGCCCTCAGTGTGCCCTGGATCACCTCCGCGGCCTTGTTCTCAATCTCCAGGTCACCGGACGCGCGCTCTGCGATCCCGGATGGATAAGGAATCTCGCCGCTGAAATAACGCGTGATCATGTCCAGCGTGCGCTTGGCGAGGTTGCCGAGGTCGTTGGCCAGGTCGCTGTTGTACCGGTCCACCAGGGCGTCGTAGCTGAAAGAGCCGTCCTGCCCGAAGACGATCTCCCGCAGCAGAAAGTATCGCAGGCCGTCGGCGCCCACCACCCGCTGAATCGGGTGCGCGGGAACGATGTTCCCGCGGGACTTGCTCATCTTGTCCTGCTCGAACAGCAGCCAGCCATGGGCGTAGATGCCGCGCGGCAGCGGCAGTCCCGCCGCCATCAGAAACGCCGGCCAGTAGACCGCGTGAAAGCGCACGATCTCCTTCCCCACCAGGTGAAGGTCCGCCGGCCAGAGCCGCTTCCATCGCTGCTCCTCTTCCCCGCCCTGGGCGTACCCGATGCCGCTCATGTAGGCGATCAGCGCATCCCACCAGACATAGAAGACATGGTTGTCACCGGTGGGCATGGGGATGCCCCACTTCACCGTGGTGCGGCTGATAGACAGGTCGCGAAGCCCGCCCCGGACAAAAGACATCACTTCGTTGCGCCGCGATTCCGGCCGGATGAAATCGGGCTGTTCACTGTAAAGCTTCAGCAGCCGATCTTGGAAAGCGGAAAGTTTGAAGAAGTAATTCTCTTCCGAGACCTGCTCGGTGGGGCGGCCGCACTCGGGGCAGGGATCGCCGGCCTGGCCCTCGCCGACGTACAGCTCGTCGTGAACGCAATAGGCGCCGCTATATCCGCCCTTGTAGATGTAGCCGGCGGCCTGCGCAGCCCCAAACAGCTCGATGACGGCGCGGGCATGCCGCGGCTCGCTGGTGCGGATGAAGAAGTCATACTGCAGCCCCAGATCGTCCCAGAGGGACCGGAACGCTCGGGAAATCTGGTCGGTGAACTCCTTCGGGCTCAGGCCCGCGGCCTGCGCCGACCGTTCCACTTTCAGGCCATGCTCGTCGGTTCCCGTCAGGAAATACGCTTCGACTCCCTGCATCCGCCGGAAGCGCCGGATCACGTCCGCCACGATCGTGGAATAAGTGTGGCCCAGGTGGGGACGCCCGTTGACGTAATAGATGGGGGTCGTCGCGTAATACTTGCTCATAGTGTTCTAACCCATTTTCCCGAACTTCTGCAGATAACGAAAACTGGCTTCGGCCAGAACTGTCTTCAGCGGCACATCGCGCTCGCGCGCCACCCGGCGGCAGTCCTCATATTCAGGAGCAAAGTTGATGACTTCGCCGTCCAGGCGGCTCACCTTGACACGCAGTGGGCCGTAATCCGTCTCCACGGGAACCTGGGTCCTGTCCAGCGTGCGCCGCTCGGCCGCATGGATTCTGACGCCGATCGTGCTGGTTTCCCGGAACAAGAGCCGGGCGAGCCGGTCCTCGTCCGCCGGCTCGGCAATCACGCATACCACCAGGCCGGGACGCCCTTTTTTCATCTGGACGGGCGCAAAGTAAACATCGAGCGCGCCTGCGGCCAGAACCTGCTCGACGAGATGGCCGGCAATTTGCGGGTTCATGTCGTCCAGGTTGGCCTCGAGCACACAGACGGTGGAGGCCGAAGCCGCGGCCGTGGCCGCGGAATCCGCTTCGCCGACGAAAAGCCGCAGCACGTTGGGCCGTCCGGCAACATCTTTTGTCCCCGCTCCGAGGCCGGAAGCCAAAAGCTTCATGGCCGGCATCGCCCCGAAACCCGCCGCCAGAGTGGCCACAAAGGCCGCGCCGGTCGGCGTCACCAGCTCCATCTGCGGGCCGGAGGAGTAAACCGGCGCGCCCACCGCCTTCAGCAGATCGACGGTGGCCGGCGCCGGCGCCGGCAGCAGCCCGTGCTCGGTCTGAACCGTTCCGCCACCGACGTTCAAGGCCGAGCAATACAGCTTTTCGATGCCCAGCAGCTCGACGCCGGCACAAGCGCCCACGATGTCCACCAGCGAATCAATCGCACCCACTTCGTGGAAGTGGACATTCTCCAGCGGCACGCCGTGAACCCCCGCTTCCACGGCGCCCAGCCTGCGAAAAATCGCGATCGCGTTTCCCCGGACGCGGTCCGGAAGCCGCGCCGCGCCGATCATCTTTTCAATCGCCGAAAGCGAACGGTGATGGGGATGGGGTTTGCCGTCTTCCTCCACCCGCACGTGCATCGCGGCGATTTGAGACCGCTTTACAGTCTCGGCCTTGAGCGACACCCCTGTCAGGCCCAGCTTTTCCGGAACCGCGGCCAGTTCCGCCGTGGGCGCGCCGGCGGACATCATCGCGCCGAGGAGCATGTCCCCGCTGATGCCGGAAAAGCATTCCAGGTAGGCGATTCTCATGGCAGAAAACCAGGCGCGGACTTACTTCGCCGTTGACACTGCACGCTCAAACCTATCATTCTGGACGATTGAGGAAGAACTGACAACCCCATTTACTTTCCTTCATGAATCTTGAGCTGCAGGAGCGGGTCCGCAACGCTTTCGAGGAGTTTGTCGCCGGCCACTTTCAGGTGTCCGCGCGCGTGGTTGGCGAACAGCCGCGCCGTCCCGAGTTCGGGGAGATGGCCCTGCCTCTCTGTTTCGATCTGGCCAAGCGGCTCAAGCGCCCACCCCGCCAGCTTGCCCAGGAAATCGTCGCGGCGATTCCGCCCATTGAAGGCGTAAGCCGCCTGGAGCCGGCCGGTGGCGGCTACATCAATGTCTTCTTCGATCGTTTCCACTACTTGTCGGGATTGTTGCGGGGCAGACGCGGCCAGGCCGGCCCTCAACCCGGAAAAACCGTCGTGGAGCACACCAACATCAATCCCAACAAAGCCGCGCACATCGGGCACCTTCGCAATGCCGCCCTGGGCGATACGTTCGTGCGCATTCTCAGGGCGCGCGGCCACAGCGTGGAAGTGCAGAACTACATAGACAACACCGGCGTACAGGTGGCAGACGTAGTCGTCGGGTTTCGCCACATCGAAGGAAAAGGGCTGGACGAAGTGGAAAAGCTTCTGGCCGACCCGGCGGTCAGATTCGACTATTACTGCTGGGACCTCTACGCGCGGGTATCGGGGTTCTATGCCGAGGATGCCGGGCGGCTGCCCCTTCGCGGCCAGACATTGCAGGAAATTGAGCTGGGCGGGGGCGAAACGGCGCGCCTCGCGGCGCTTGTCGCCGACAACATCGTCCGCTTCCACCTCGCCACCATGGAGAGGATGAGCGTCCGGTACGACCTGCTGCCGCGCGAGAGTGAGATTCTGCTCCTCAAATTCTGGGAACAGGCCTTTGGACTGTTGAAACAGCGCGGGGCAATCTACCTGGAAACCGAGGGCAAGAACCAAGGCTGTTGGGTGATGCCGGCCGATTCCACCGGCGCCGGCAACCAGGAATCGGCCGGCGCCGACCGTTCCCTCGATGACGCCAAGGTGATCGTGCGCTCCAACGGCACCGTCACCTACGTCGGCAAGGACATCGCCTACCAGCTCTGGAAGTTTGGCTTGCTCGGCCGCGACTTCCACTACCGTCCCATCCACCGTTATCCGGACGGCCGCCAGGTCTGGGTCACGACGGTCACGCCCACGACATCGCCCAATGGCGCGCCGCCGTTCGGCGCCGCGGACGTTGTGTACAACGTCATTGACGTGCGCCAGTCGTATCTGCAGAACATCGTGGTTTCCGGATTGAAGGCGCTGGGCTTCGTGGAACAGGCCGCCCGGTCCGTTCACTTCGCTTATGAAATGGTGGCGCTGTCGCCGCGCTGCTGCCGGGACCTGGGCATCGAGCTTTCACCCGAGGAACAGACGCGGCCTTACGTGGAGGTTTCGGGCCGCAAAGGACTCGGCGTCAAGGCCGACGATCTGATGGACCAGCTCGAGCAGCGGGCGCTGGCCGAGGTGAAGGCGCGGCATCCGGACGCCGCGGCCGAGCCACAGGAACGCGTCGCACGGCAACTGGCCATCGGGGCCCTGCGTTTTTTCCTGTTGAAGTACACGCGGTCTTCGGTGATCGCCTTTGACTTCACCGAGGCGCTCAGCTTTGACGGTGAAACCGGCCCCTACGTGCAGTACGCCGCCGTCCGCGCGGCCAACATCTTCCGGAAGCTGGGCGAGAAGCCGGACCTGGGTGGTCTGGGAGACGCCGCGCTGCGCGCCGCGATTGCTTCCGAGGCCGGCGAAGAGTTCTGGCAACTGGCCCTGCTCGCCTCACAGACCAGCGCCGTGACCGAACAGGCTCTGGCGGCCCAGGAACCGGCCACCGTCGCGCGGTTCGCCTTCCAGCTTGCCCAGGCGTACAACATTTTCTATCACCGCCACCACATCCTTCGCGAAGCCGACCCCGAGCGCCAACTGTTCCTGCTTTGGTTGACGGACCTGGTTCGCGGCGAGCTCGATCAGGTGCTTGACCTCCTGGGCATCGAAGTCCCGGCTTTCATGTAGACGCAGTTTTCAACTCATCACTCTTAACTCATAACTCATGACTGCCGGGCGCAGCGAGGCTAAGCCTCGCCCAGCAGCAGCTTTCGCAGCTCGGCCTCGGCGCTGGTGTGAGCCAGAGCCAGCACCGTGTCCTGTTCCTGGAACGCCGTGTCCCCGCGCGGCACCAGCGCCTGGCGGTCGCGGAGAACAGTCACAATGCTGGCGTTCTTCGGAAAAACCACGTCCTTCAGTTGCTTGCCCACCACCGGCGAGTTGCTGTCGAGCGAGAACTCCAGGATCTCCAGATCCCCGGCCCGAATGTTCAACAGCGTCCGGATCTTTGATGCCGGCAGGACGCTTTCGATCATCTCGCTGATGATGGCCGTGGAGCTCACGGTCACATCCACGCCGAGCTTGCGCATCACGTATTCGTTCTTGGGGTTCTTGACGCGAGCGATGGTCTTGGGAATCCCGAAGTGGAACTTCGCCACCTGGCAGGCGATCAGGTTGTCGTGGTCGGAGTTGGTTACGGCGACGAAAACATCACAGCGGTTGCCCCCGGCCTTTTCGAGGATCTCGGTCGTGGAGCCATCGCCACGAATCACCGGGCAGTCAAGCTGGTTTGATACCAGGGCGTAGATATCGGGATTGGCTTCGATCACCGTCACCTCATGGCCCTTGTTGAGAAGCATGCGCGCCAGGTAGTACCCCACCTTGCCGCCCCCCACGACGATGACATAGGAGGAATGCTGAACGGAGCCGGCTCGCAAAGGCGCCGCCTCGACCGGAGTTTCGCGGACTTCCAGCGCCCGCCGGACCTCGTCAAATGCCGTTTCGGTCCGGGCCGGAACACCCTTCAGCGTCAAGGCCAGGAATTCCGCGCCGGCCACGGTAAGCGCCAGCGTTTCAATCCCGGCGGCGTGAAAGCTCTGCTCCCGCTGGGTGTCGTAAACAACGGCGACCACTCGAGGGACCTTGAACAGCGACTTGGCAATCTGCGCCGCCATCAGGTTGGTGTTCTCATGGCGCGTGAGCGCAAACACGACATCGGCCTTTTCGGCCCCCGCTTCGCGGAGGAGCTCGGGATCGGTCGCGTCGCCGAACACCACGCGGGCACGGATATCGCGGGCGGCGCGCTCGAGCACGCGCCGGTCCTTGTCAATCACGGTGACGTGGTTCTCTTCGTTACTGAGGCGGAGGACCGCCTGCGATCCCACGCGCCCGTATCCAATCACAATAATTCGCATCGCACCATTCTAGCGCCAATGCCGTCCCCTTATAACTGGCAAGGGGCGATCGGCGGACCCGGGGCGCGGGCGTAACTCTTATTGAGTCTCGCAGAATACAGTGACGGAT